>JBDSUI010000100.1:0-36973 GCA_039927795.1 Pseudoxanthomonas sp. | reverse complement strand
TTCGTGGCGCTGCTGGCAGGCACCACCAATCGTGCAGCGGCTACGGAGTTTGCGTTCCTGGTTGGCATTCCGACCATGTTCGCAGCCACGGCCTACGAGCTGATGGACGTGGTGAAGTCAGGCCAGGCAGCAAATGAAGACTGGGCGGCGTTCTCGGTGGCCTTTGTCGCCTCGGCGATCACCGCCTTCATCGCGGTGAAATGGCTGTTGAACTATATCCAGAGCCATCGCTTTACTGCTTTCGCGGTCTACCGCGTGGTGTTGGGCGTGGCCTTGTTGCTGCTGGTGCCCGCGGGTAGCTGAGCGGCCTTTCCATTCCGATCATACTTGCCGCAGCCATGCCAGCTTCGGCATTGACTCGTTTGTAATAGCCCGCTTCCAGGAGTATTGAATGAAACGTACGCTTGTCCTCGCACTCTGCGTTGCCTTGGCGGCCTGCGCCAAAACGTCGCAAGGCGAACCGGCGGCTGCCTCTGCCGTTACTGCTTCGGTGGCCGATGCTGCTGACGTGCCTGCAACCGCCGCCGCTGCCTCGGTCTTGACCGCGTACCACTGGCAACTGCGCGACGCAAAGGATGCACAGGGGCAGCGCATCGACGCGCTGTTCGTCAATGCGGACAAACCGCTGCAACTCGATTTCGTCGACGGCCGTGTCAACGTCAGCAATACCTGCAATCTCATGAGCGGTGGGTACGCGGTGCAGGGCGACCGGATGACGTTCGAGCAAGTGGCCTCAACGCTGATGGCCTGCGCCGATGCCAAGCTGATGACACTGGACCAGGAAGCCGGCAAGCGCCTGCAAGGCGCTACCCGCTTTGTGCAAAGTGATGACACGCTGACCTTGACCACCGCCAGCGGCGACGTGCTCACCTTCCAGGGCCAGCCGACGGCCGAAACCCGCTACGGCGGAAAGGGTGAAACCGCATTCCTGGAAGTGGCGCCGCAGACCCGGGCCTGCAGCCATCCCCTGATCCCGGACCAGCAATGCCTGCAGGTACGCGAACTCAAGTACGACGAGCAGGGCCGCAAAAGCGGCGGCGACGGCGTGTTCGCAAATTTTTACTCCGCCATCGAGGGTTATCAGCATGAAGCGGGTACCCGCAATGTGTTGCGGGTAAAGCGTTACGCGGTCAAGAACCCGCCTGCCGATGGCAGTTCACTGGCTTACGAACTGGACATGGTGGTCGAGTCGGAGACCGTGAAGCCCTGAAGCGAACTGCGCTCGATCACCGGCGCGCTACTTGCGCCTGACTACACAGGTGCCGGTGATCGAAGGGCACATTGAAGCGGCAGGGTTTGCCAGCAATTGACCCGCGCGGATCAGGCGCCAGAGTTGAGCGAGTAGCTGCCATGCACCAGCGCCTCGCCCCGCACATGTCCCTGCATCGCACGCAGCACCTGGGCCGCAGTGAACCTGTCGCCCACGTCCAGCCTTTCCACGTCCAGCGCGAAAAGCCTGAAGAAATAGCGGTGCATGCGCAGGTCATTGAAGGGCGGATACGGGCCGTCGTAACCGAAGTAGTGGCCCCCCATATCGGCATCACCGGCGAACCAGCCGCTGTAGTCATTCAGGCCCTGACGGGCGCCTGCAGGACCGGTGGGCGCCTGCTTGCCTTTGGCAACCATGCCATCGCTGCAACTGCCCGCCTCGATCGCCCGCGTCGTGGCCGGGATGTCGACCATCACCCAGTGGATGAAATCGCTGCGCGGCTGCTCGACCGGGATTTGCAGATCCTTGCGGCCCACGGTTTCGGGCACGGTGGGCGCATCCGGATCAATGCACAGCAACACGAATGAGCGGGTGCCGGCAGGCACCTCGTCCCAGGCCAGATGTGGATTGCGGTTGCCAGCGAACCCGTCGGGGCCGCCCATCGCAAATTCCGCTGGCATTGGCTGGCCGTTCTGGAAACTGTTGCTGTGCAGGCGCATCGGATCGTCCTTCTGATTCAGTCTTGCGGATAGCCCAGACGCTGGGCCACGGGGGTGAGCAACGCAAACGGAGCTTCGAGCGCCTTGGCGTAGTTACGCCAGTAGCCGGGCGGGAACCGACCTGGACCAACCGAATCCGGCGCGGGCAGCGGGATGCCTAGCGCGTCGCCTATCAAGGCCGCGGCCGCCAGCGGATCGTCGCCAATGCCATCGGTGTGCAGGACCTGGTTAGCGAACCACTGGTGCTCAACCAGTGCGGCAATTTGCTCGAGCGTATTTGCCAGCCACTCGGCGGCAGTTTCGGCCGACGGAAACGCAAACGGCGCAGCAGAACCGAAAGCAAGCCAGTCGAGCAGCATGTCGCGCGGGTCGCGCAAGGCGATGATCAGCGTGGCATCGCGCAGGTGCGGACGCAGTGCGATCAGCAAGGCGTTGTCCCACCAGGGCAGCCAGTCCAGCACCTCCGCGCCGGTCAGGCCGCGCGCGGGCAGCGCCGCGCGCCAGCGTGAGGCGACTTGGTCCCCGGGGGTGCGTCCGCTGATCAGGTCTTCTATAAGCCCGTAGGACTGGAAGCCATCCAGTGGCGGTGCAGCGCTGAAGCGGTCGGAACGGAAGGGTCCCGCCAACGGCTCCAGTACAGCGGCCAGGCGCTCCACGCCCGATCCTGGCGGCCCCCACAGGAACGCCAGGTTGGACTGCGCTTCGGAACGCGGCGCCATGTCCGGCCATTCGCCTCGCACCGCACTGAGCGGCGGCAATTGAGCCAGCCGCGGCATGCGCTCTTTTTGCATCAGGGTCCAGGTTTCGAGGGCCTGTTCCCAGCGCCCTTGCTGGTCATGGCTGAAGCCAAGCATGCCGTGCAGGAAGCGCCTCTCTTCAGGCTCGCCGGTTAGCAGCAGCCAGCTTTCCAGCTGGGCAATGGCTGCCTGCGGATCCTCTGCCCTCAATGTCTGCAGGAATTGCAGCCGCGCCGCCGAATGCGCCGGTACCCGTTCCAACAACCGTGCGGCGGTGGCGTCGGCACCTGCCTGGTCGCCGGCCTGCTGTTGCTGCGAAAGCAGGATCTCCCAAGGCAGGATGGCCTGCGGCATGGCCTGTATCCAACGCTGCAGCACCGTGCGTGCGGCGTCGGCGCTTTCGGCAAACCGCAGGCGTGCTTGCCACAGGTCCGGCGCATCTGCAGTCATGGAAAGTACTGAGTCAAGCGAGGCACGGGCTTCATCACCCAACCCCAGCGTGCGCCACCCCGCTACCAGCGCCTGCAGGGTGGGCCGGTCCCTGGGCATGGCTGCCAGCGCGCTTCGCAGCAAGGGCAATGCTTGTTCAAACTGCCCGGCTGTCGCATGCAAAAGACCGGCCGCGCGCTGCACCGCAGGGGTCACCGTTGCTGTATCGGCGAGCAGGGGGACCAGTTCCGCGGCTGCCTCATCGGGACGCCCCTGGCGGTTGACCAGGTCCGAGATCAGCACATGCAGGCTGCTTGCAGACGGGATGCTTGCCACCACACCCCGGAACAGCTGTTCGGCGAACGCCCAATGCTGTTTGCGCAAATAGACCAGACCCAGCACGTAGCGCAGCTGGACATCGTCAGGCGCGTGCTTGAGGCCGTCAGATACGCGAGCAAAGGCCGTATCGACCTGGCCCCGCTGCAAGGCCAGTAGTCCCTCCATCACGGCGAGTTGTGGATGGTCGGGCGACACGCGCGCTGCCAGCCGGCTCAGACGTTCGGCCTCTGCGGTATCACCGCGACCGAAGGCAAGCTGCGCCTGCATCAGATAGGCGCCCAGCTGGTTTGGATTGAGCGCGCTGGCGTGGCGGAGTGTCTGGCCCGCTTCTTCCACCTGCCTGGCGGCGATCTGCAGGCTGGCGCGCACCAGCAGCAGGCTGTCATCCTGCGGGGCCAGGGCGATGGCACGGTCGATGCTGCCCATGGCGTCGGCATGGTCACCCTGCTGTTGCAAGGCTGCGGCCAGCCAGCGGTGTGCATGCGCGTTTTCCGGCTGCAAATGAGTCCATTCGCGCGCCTGGGTAAGGGCGTCTTCAACCGCATCGCGACGCAGGGCGTCGATGATCGTGTCTTGCATGGGATCCAGCAACTTCGGGCGAAACCCCATTCTATCCGGGCACGCCTAGGCAGGCATGCCTTGCACATGCGCTGCTGCGGATTGCGCCAGGCGTTCAGTCACCCAGCGCTCCCCGAATCCGTCGCAGGCAGCGTTCTCGATGAAGCCGCAATGCCCACCCCAGCGCGCGGTTTCCAGATTGGCGATAGCAGGCAGCTGCCAGCCCTGGAAATCGGCGAAGGGGATCACCGGATCGTCCTGCGCCATCAGAATGTCGGCTGGCACGGCCAGTCCCGAAAGCCGGTTGCCGGCAATGGAATACCCCTCGAAATAGTCGTCGATGGTGCCGAAGTCGGTATGCCGCTCCACCATCCAGCGAGTCAGCTCGCGCACGCTCTTGGCCAGCGTCTCGTCATCGTAGTTGTTGCGTTCGGGGAACAGTTCGCGCTTGCGCTCCAGCGAATGCCGCCACTTGCGCTGGAAATACCAGTGATACAGCGGCAGGCCTTCCTCCATTCCCATCAGCGAGGCCGACGGGTCCAGCACCGGACAGACCGACACCACCCGCACCAGCGGCAAGCCTGCCTGCGGCGCGCGCAGGGCCAGGCGCAGGGCGAAGTTGCCGCCCAGTGAATAGCCGGCCGCCACGAATGGGCGATTGGGAAAGCGCCGGGCCACGTCGCCGGCGGCGTTGACCACCTCGTCCAGACGGTTGGAGTGGAAGATTTCCTCGTTGAGATGGTGGGTGCCGCCGTGGTCACGGAAGTTCAGCCGCACCACTTCGAAACCCGCTTCCAGCAGGCGCGCGGCGGTCATGCGCATGTAGCTGGACTCGGTGCTGCCTTCCCAGCCGTGCAGCAACAGCGCCAGGCCGCCGCGGGTGTGCCCGGGAACCGCGCTGTGCCAGCCCTGCAGACGTACGCCGTCGCCGCCGTCGAAGATGTGTTCGGTGGTCACCGCGCCGGTGGCATTGAGCGCGCGCAGCCCGCGGCGGCGGCGCAGGCCGCTGGAGCTCAGCACCGATTGCAGGTGCGGATTGTGCAGCCACTTGGGCGGGCGGTAGTCGTCGGCGGTCAGCATCGCAGCCACGGTAGTCGCGTCGGCTGGAGCAATGCCTCCAAACGCATCAGGCGTCCGCGCCCATCGCCGCGACGATGCGCTCGCGCGCCAGGTCGGCGATGCGGCTGCGACCCTCCAGCTCACCGGCCACGATGGGGGTCAGGAAGCAGATGTCGGCGCTGCGCGGCGGTTCGCCCAGCAGGCGCACGAAATTGGCGAAGAAGCTTTCGCTTGGCCCGAACGCCACCACCGTCTGCGCGCAGCCTTGGCGGCCGTAGCGCAGCGCGACCGGCTGCACCGGCACGCCGGCTTCGACGGCCGGCTGGAAGATGCGCGCATGGAAGGGGCCAATTTCGGAACCGTCGCGGGTGCGGCCTTCCGGAAACACCCCAACTGCGCGACCGGCCTGCAGGCGGGCAAGCATGGCGTGCATCACCCCGCCCATCGATTCCTGGCTGCCGCGCTGGTGAAAGATGGTCTCGCCACGCGCGCTGAGCCAGCCCACTAACGGCCAGCGGCGGATTTCCTGTTTGGCCACGAACCCCATCATGCGCTGGCTGTGCAGCATCTCGATGTCCACCCAGCTGACGTGGTTGGCCACAAACATCACCGGGTCCGGCAACGGCGTGCCGGTGCTGCGCAGGCGAAAACCAAAAATACGCATCAACCCGGCCGACCACAGCTTGATGGCCAGATGTTCAATGCGCAGCCCGCCCACGCGCAGTCCCGACCACAGCGGCACCATGCTCAGCAGCACCAGCGGCAGCAACACGAGAATATGGACCAACAGCAGGGGTACGCGGTACAGGTAGCGGAACGCGCGCCCCACACCGCCGCCGGAGCTGGCGCGAGGCAAGGGGGAAATCATGGGCGCACGATACCGGAACGGTCGGGAGTTCGGCTACCAAGACCGTGCGCATGCAACGCGATCAGTCGTCGTTCCGAAGGCGCCTGAGGGCCAGGGTGATGGCTGCGATCCTGGAAACCAGCAGCAGCCACAGCATCGTCATTGCATGCGCTCAGGGATTCGCCACGTCGCCACCACGACCAAAGCCAGCACGGCGCGCAGTCGCTATCAGCGGGCTGCCGGCACCGCAGGAATCACCGCAAGCGTCAGCCGGGAAATGCACACCGGCTTGCCGGCCGGGTTCTCGATGCGGATTTCCCACACCTGGGTGCTGCGCCCGACATGCAGCGCGCGGGCGGTGCCGGTGACCAGGCCCTCGCGTGCGGCGCGCAGATGGTTGGCATTTATTTCCAGTCCCACCACCGCGTACAGCGACGGGTCCACGCACAGGCCGCCGGCCATGCTGCCAAGGGTTTCAGCCAGCACCACCGAAGCACCCCCATGCAGCAATCCGTAGGGCTGCCTGGTGCGCGCATCGACCGGCATGGTGCCGCGCAGCCAGTCATCACCGGCTTCGGTGATGACGATACCCAGGTGCTCGATCATGCTGCCGCGGCCCCCGGCGTTGACAGCCTGGAGGTCCACGGGTTCGCGAAAAGCCATCAGCAACTCCTTCAGAGAATGGGAACCAGGCCCGCGCCAAACGCGGTCAGCAACCGCGTGTACAGCCACTTGGGGCCCACGTTGACCTCGGGGAAATCGCCCACCGAGATATAGCATGTGTGGAAGGTCGGATCGCTGGCAGGCACGGGCGCCGGGCAAGCAGGCCCGGGCACGAATTCATAGCTGGTCGCGTACCGCCACGGCCACAGGTCGAACAGCGGCAGCGCTTCGGACACCTTGCCCAGGCTGTAGTCCAGGCCCGACAGCACCACCGGCTTGGCCCGCGCGGCCACTACCCATGAATTCTCAGGCTGCATGTCGCGGCGGATGCTGGCCGCCAGCGCCTGCGCAAAAAAGGCATCGGCGATGACGACCGCGCTTTCGGTGTTGTAGTTCTCCGAGCGCGGGTCGAAATTATGCGTGCCGATCACCCCGACCCGATTGTCGATGACCAGCGACTTGGCATGCAGGCCGATGCGCACGCCCGCACGCTTGAGCGGCAGCAACCTGGCACCGGCACCGCTGCTGAGGAAGGAGGGGCGGGACTCGGTGCGCCGCATGGGCCGCGCCTCGCGGCCGCTTCGGCGACTGCCCGGCGCGCGCGCCAGCGGGCTGCGCCCCAGCGGCGCGGCATCGGTGGGCGTGACCCCGGTGTCGGGCAGGCCGATGGGCGGCTCTGGCAGCAACGCCGCGTAGTCGACCGGCGCGTCTTCGGGGAACGGCTTGTACTCGAAAATGCGAAAGCCGAAATCGCGCAGATACCGGCGTTTGTACTTGAACGACATCGAGTACACCACCGCGTTGTCGGTAGCGGCCAGGCTATTGGTGGAAACGATCACCTGTGGCGCCGCCTGGCGCTGGTGCAGGCTGCGAAACAGCGCCTGCGCCGGTTCGGACATCACCAGGTAAGGCGTTTGCAGCAGTACTTCGGATTGCGCCCCGGCAATCAGCGTTTCCAGTTCGGACCCGGCCGGGGCAGCCTCCTCCGGACGCTCACGGCGATGCTTTTGGGGAAGATCGGCCACGTAGCTCACCGCAGCCACCGGCATGGCAGCACGGACCAGGCGCGCATCGACCACGGCTTCATCACTGGCCTCGCTGGAAAAAGCGGCGACCCGCGCCGGTCGCAGGAACTGGGCCGGCGGCAGCGTCGGCACGCCTTCCTTCAGCAGCTTGCGACCGACGTCGTTGAGGCGTTCGACGGCGATGCTGCGGCGCGCAATCCAGAACGCCTCGAAATTGGCCGCCATTTCACGCGATGCCGGCCCCGCCACCAGCACATCGCGATCGCGGAAGTTGTACTGGGCGTCCCAGTCGTAATAGTCGTCCTGGTAATTGCGCCCGCCGGTGATGCCGATCAGGTCGTCGACCAGCATCAGCTTGGTATGCATGCGCTGGTTGAAGCGCCGGAAACAGCACAGCACGCTGCCGGCGTAATCCAGGTAGTTGAGCTTGGCCTTGCCGAAGCTGGGGTTGTAGACGCGCAGCTGGAAATTGGCATGCGCACCTGCCAGCGCCGCCAGTATTTCCAGGTCCGGGATTGCCGACAACTGGTCGATCAACACACGCACCTTGACTCCACGCCGTGCCGCGGCGAGCAACTCGTCGATCACCAGCCGCGCACTGTCGTCCTTGTCGAAAATATAGGTTTGCAGGTCAATGCTGGTCTGCGCGCTGCGGATCAGGTTGACGCGCGCCAGCAGCGCATCCTGGCCGTGGTCCAGGATCACCGCGTAATGGCGCGGCGCCTGCGCGCTGGATTCACGGTAGGCGCGCTCGCCCAGCGCATGCAAAGGCGAGGTCTGCGCACAGGCGCGCGCCGCGCTGCAATCAACCACCTGCGAGCGGGCCGCCAGGGCGATGGCTTCTGCACGGTTGCGTTGTGTGCTGGACAGGCTGGCGCAGGCGCTCGACGACAGGATCAGCAGCAGCACCAGGCCGCGCAACGCTGGGGTCACGAAAGCGGCTCCGTCTTCAGCCGCGCGCGCAGCACGAACACTACCCGGTCACTTACCGCCATCATCCAGTCGTCCATGTCGTAGTCGCTGCGCCGCACGGCGCCGGTAGCCACCACATCGCAGTCGTAAGCGGGGCGGGCGCAGGTGGAAGCCGCCACGGTCAGGGTCTTGGGCCGGCTGATGCCACGGATGCTCAGTTCGCCGGCCAGTTCGCCGCCCTGCTGCAGCAACGCCTGGTCGTAAGGCCGGGACACAAAGGTCACCACCGGATACCGGCTGGCGTCAAAAAACCGCGCACTGCGGGTCCACTCGCTATAACGCGGATAGCCCACGATCTCTACCGACTCGGTGAACATGCGCAGGACCACTTGCTGGCCGCCGCCGGGCAACTGGCGGACTTCGCCTTCGTAGCGCGAGAACTGGCCTTCCAGCTTCATGCCCCAGCGCGTGCGCAGCTCGAAACCGAAGCGCGAGGCAGGGCCAAACGAGGCCGCCGACGCGAACAATGCAGGCCACAGGCACAGCAGAACCACCCCATACCAAGCCCAGCGATTGCGGCCCGACATTGGGACCGTCACGGCCACCAGAAGGCGGAGAGCGTGGCGATACCCGGTTCGATGGTCGCGTCCAGCGGCAGTTTCAGGACCACCACCGCCGAGGTGGGCATGCCGCGATAGTCGCCGGACTGACCGCTGTGCATCAGCGCGGCCAGTCGCTCCAGGCCCGGATTGTGTCCGACCAGCAGCAGCCGCTCGGTCTCGCGGTGGGCATCGGCCAGTTCCGCCAGCGTGCCGGCGGTGGCCTCGTAGATGCGCTCTTCGAGCCGCTGTTCGACGTAGCCGGTGCCCTCAAGTACCGCTTCCAGGGTCTCGCGCGCGCGCCGCGCCGGCGAACACAGCACCCGGTCGGGAACCAGGCCCTGCTCGGCCAGCCAGCGACCGGCGGCTTGCGCCTCGGCCAGGCCTTGCACGGTAAGCGGACGGTCCAGGTCGGGCTGCCCGGCGGCGGCGGGTTCGGCATGCGCATGGCGCAGGAGTATCAGTTCACGCATGGCATCCCCTGGAAGGTCATCAGCTGGGTGGAAAGCGGTGTGTTGGACATGGGTCTGTTGCCCGGCTCAGGCTTTCTTGAGCCATTTCAGCAACGGGTCCCAATCGGCTTGGTGGTCGCGCACCTGCGCGGACCGGTAATCGAACAGGCTGCGGCCCAGCCCGGCCATGACCACGTAGGCCTGCGTGTCGCGCAACTGCGCAACCACCGGGTAGGGCCAGGTCTTGAGCATTGCCACTGCCTGCTGCGAAGTGTTGGTCCACGGCTTGCTGCGGTTTACCACCAGGCCCACCGGCAGCTTGCGCTTGTGCACGCGCGGCACCTTGGCCAGCGAATTCAGGAAGCCCACCGTGGCCTCGATATCCAGCGCCGAGGGCAACACCGGCACCACGATGGCGTCGACATATTCCAGGAAGTGGCTGAGATCATCGGCCATGGAGCCTGCCGGGGCATCGATGACCACGCGTTCGGCATCGTCCGGCAAGTGGGCACGCCAGGCCCGCTTGTTACTGGCATCAAGGGGAAGCACCGCCGATTCCATCTCTGCCCGGCGCTCGGCCCAGCGGGTCGAGGAATGCTGGGGATCCGCATCCACCAGCACCGTCCGCTTGCCATCCAAAGCGAAATACGCCGCCAGATTGGTCGCCACCGTGGTCTTGCCCGCGCCACCCTTGGAGCTGGCGACCAGAATCGTCTTCATGCGCACGCCTCGTTATCGGGAATGGGCAGGGTACACCGGGGAGAGCTGAGGAACGAGGGGTGAGGAACGAGAAGTGGGAGCCGGGGCTTAGGGGTGACCGACCCAAGCGAGTTCTGTGCGTGGCAGTGGCTGGCAAAAAGGAAATCTGCCGTGATCTTCTCTCGTTTCCCGTTTCTCGTTCCGCGTTTCTCATTCCTCACCCCTCGTTTCTCGCTTGCTTCGCCCTTTGCTATCGTTCGCGCTGCCCAGGACCTGGACCCACCGTGACCGAACTGCAGGACCTGACCGCGCTGATCCGCGCCAACACCCCCTTGATCGTGATCGAGACCCAGGACGAGGCGCGCATCGTCGACTTGTTCAAGCAGGCCTTGTCACAGGTCTGGCGCGCCCTGTACCGCTGGTCGATCACCGAAGGCCTGCGCCGCATCGACATGGACCGCGAGGACGACGCCGAAGGCCCGCCCGACGCCAGCGCCGCCCTGCAGGCAATGAAGCAGGCCGAACAGCGTGGCATCTACCTGCTGCTCGATTTCCACCCCTACCTGGGCTATGCCAGCAGCCAGCGCCAGCTGCGCGATCTTCTCCAGCGTCGGCATTGCCAACCGCATGTGGTGGTCCTGGTGGGCGCCAAGGTGGAGCTGTCCCCGGAACTGGAAGCGCTAGCGGTGCGCTTCAACCCGCGCCTGCCCGACGCCAACGCACTACTGAAGATGGTCCGCGAGGAGGCAACCGACTACGCCCGCGAAAACGGCGGCCGCCGGGTCGAAGCCGACGGCGAGGCCGTCAAGCAGATCGTGCGCAACCTGCAGGGCCTGAGCCTGACCGACGCACGACGCATCGCCCGCCAGCTGATCTACGACGATGGCGCGCTCAGCGCCGCCGACCTGCCGCAGCTGTCGAAGCTCAAATTCGAGCTGCTGAACCGCAGCGGCCACCTGCACTACGAATACGACACCGCGCGCTTTGCCGACGTGGCGGGCGCCAGGCGGCTGAAGCGCTGGATCGAACACCGCCGCGAGATCTTCGTACGCGGCAACGCGCCGCCAGCAACGGACGCTTATCCACTTGACCCGCCCAAGGGCATGTTGCTGCTCGGCGTGCAGGGCTGCGGCAAGTCGATGCTGGCCAAGGCCACCGCCGGTGGTTTTGGCGTGCCGCTGTTGCGGCTGGATTTCGGCACCCTGTACGACAAGTACCACGGCGAAACAGAGAAAAACCTGCGCAATGCGCTGGCTTCGGCCGAGCAGCTGGCACCATGCGTGCTGTGGGTCGACGAGATCGAAAAAGGCCTGGCCAGCGGCGGCGAGGACGGCGGTGTATCGCGCCGCGTACTCGGCTACCTGCTGACCTGGATGGCCGAACGCAAGAGCGCCGTGTTCATCGTCGCCACGGCCAACCAGGTTCAGGACCTGCCAGCCGAATTGTTGCGCAAGGGCCGCTTCGACGAGATTTTCTTTGTCGACCTGCCCGACGCCGAGGCGCGCGTGGAAGTGCTGCGCCTGCACCTGTCGCGGCGCAAGTTGGCCGTGGACGCTTTTGCCCTGCCCGCATTGGCGGCCGCATCGAACGGCTTTTCCGGCGCCGAGATCGAACAGGCCATCGTGGCAGCGCTGTACACCGCACATGCGGAGAAACAGCCGCTGGACACCGATCTGTTGATGCAGGAGCTGGGCCACACTCGCCCGCTCTCGGTGATCATGGCCGAACAGGTCTCGGCGTTACGGGCCTGGGCCAGCGAGCGCACAGTAGCGGCGGATTGAGCGCTTCAGGATTCCGTATTGGGGCGAAACCAGTCGCGAAAACCCTATGCGATTGCTGGGTAACGGGGATTCGGGACTGGCATCGGTCCTGCCAATTGGGAGCCGCCCGAAGCGGCCCTAATCAGTCGCATCCCTTCGGCTAGTAGCCGGCCGCCTGTCCATCCTTGCGGCTTTCGGAGGCACCGAAGTAGACGCCACTCTGCGCATCGCGACGGATCGCCTGGTAACCGCCATACGGTCCCAGCGCCCATTCCACGTGGTGGCCCTTGTCCATCAGCGCACGGATGGTCTCATACGCAAATCCGCTCTCCAGTTGCACCACGCCGCCGTCACTCATCGCCGTGTTCTGCCCGGTCGGTTCGCTGTCGTTTTCGTGCTGGATGCGCGGGGCGTCGCCGGCTTCCTGCAGGTTCATGCCGAAGTCCACCAGGTTCATCACGATCTGCACGTGACCCTGCGGCTGCATCGCCCCGCCCATCAGGCCGAAGCTCACGAACGGCTGACCGTCGCGGGTGATGAAGGCCGGGATGATGGTCTGGAACGGACGCTTGCCGGGTGCGTAGGTATTGGGATGGCCGCGCTTGAGCACAAACATCTCGCCGCGGTCCTGCAGGATGAAACCCAGTCCCGGCGGCGCCATGCCGCTGCCCATGCCACGGTAGTTGGACTGGATCAGCGAGACCATCATGCCGTTGGCGTCGGCGGTGGTCAGATAGATGGTGTCGCCTTCATCAAGTTCGGCCGGCGTGCCCGGCTGTACTTCGCGCAGGGGCTTGTCAGCGGAAATCAGCTTGCGGCGTGAATCCGCATACGCCTTGGAAACCAGCCTGGCTACCGGCGCTGGCTGGAAGGCAGGATCGGCATACCAGCGCGCACGATCGGCGAAGGCCAGCTTCTTGGCTTCCACGAACAGGTGGACGTGCTCGGCACTGCCGTAGGCAATTTTCGAGAAATCGTAGCCCTCCAGCACGTTGAGCATCTGCAAGGCGGCGATGCCCTGGCCGTTAGGCGGCAGTTCCCACACCTCAAAACCACGGTAGTTGGTGCTGACCGGCTCCACCCATTCGCCGTGGTGGGCGGCCAGGTCATCGTAGCTGAGGAAACCTCCGTTGGCCTTGAAGTAGTCACCGATGCTGCGGGCGACATCGCCCTTGTAGAACGCATCACGACCGCCGTCGGCAATCTTCTGCAGGGTGTCGGCCAGGTTGGGGTTCTTCCACATCTCACCGGTGCGCGGGGCGCGCCCGTTGAGGGTGAACTGTTCCTTGAAGCCGGGATACGGCGACAGCCGTGGCACCGAACGTGCCCAGTAATAGGCGATGGTTTCGGCGACCGGATGGCCCTCACGTGCGTAACGGATGGTTGGCGCCAGCAGGTCCTTCATGGGCAGCGCGCCGAAGCGGCCATGCAAGGCAAACCAGCCGTCCACGGCGCCCGGTACGCTGACCGGCAACGGCCCCAGCGGCGGAATGTCCTTGAGTCCCTGCTGCTCGAAGTAGGCGAGCGTCAACGATTCTGGTGAACGACCCGAACCGTTGTAGCCGTAGAGCTTGCTGGTCTTCGGGTCCCAGACGATCGCAAACAGGTCGCCACCCATTCCACTACCGGTGGGTTCCATCAGGCCCAGCGCGGCATTGGCGGCGATGGCGGCATCCACCGCGCTGCCGCCCTGCTTCATCACGTCCAGCGCGATCTGGGTGGCCAGCGGGTGTGAGGTTGCGGCCATCGCATGCGGGGCGATCACTTCGGAGCGGGTGGTGAAATCACGGCCGGTGATGCGGTCGGCCGCCTGCAATGGCAGGGCAAGGGCCAGTATTGGCAGCAGCAGCAAGGGCAAACGCATGGTCGGTGCTCCGCAGCGCGAATGGAAAAACCGGCGTGCCGGTGGCTGCGTCGACCTTAGCAGCTGCGAAGCAAGCCGCCGGTGATGCCGTAACGGTCTCGGCCCGATCGCCAGGAAACCCGGCTGACCTGTGCGCATGCGGAATGCGGGACAGGCTCAGCGAATTCCAGACTGGAGCAGTCGCACGCACGGACTTGCCTGCAAGGGCGCGCTAGCGGGATTCGGACCTGGCTCGGCAGGCGCTTCAGGCACAGGCGATGTTGATCGGGTTGATCGTCGTGCCGTCCACGGCGCCATGGTCATGCCACAACACCGGCAGACCTTGAACAGTGCCGCAGATGCCGCCCAGCCTCACGGCCAGGCGGGGGGCGCCGCCTGCCAGGCTGCAAAGACTTCAGCCAGGCGACGGCGATCCTGTTCACGCCAGTCCGGCAGCAGCGAGGGGTAGTTGGCTGGATCACCCCACAGACCGGGCTCGGTGCGCACGGCCGCGGCATACCACTGCACGGCTTCTGCTTTGCGATCCAGACTCCACAGCGAGATCGCCATGGTCGAAGGCAACCAGACCGGCTCTCCGAACCCGCCCGCCAGCTCATTCCAGAGTCCGAACGCCTGGGCAAAATCTCCGTTCAGATACAGATCCCAAGCGTAGTTCCAGCGTACCGTCCTGCCGGTGGCGCTGCCCAGTGTGGTCGCCGAAAGCGCCTCTTCATACAGGGACTTGCCCAATGGGGCGCGACCGTCGCCAATCGCCACATGGGCAAGCTGCGCAGTGGCTTCCACGGACTTGCGGCCACGCTCCCGCATCTTGACCAGATCTGCGACCTGTTTTTCACCATCGCCCTGGACCACCACGATCTTGCGCGACGTGGTCGCGTCGGCATCGAAATAGAATTCCTTGGGCTTGATTGAGCTCTGTGCCTGAGCGCCAAAAACCACGGCAGCCAGGACGGCGGCCATCAAAATCCTGGATAAAGTCACGCTGATCCCCTTGCCACAAACGACTTTGCAAGCGGCCATCGTAACCGCTGCAGCGCACCAACTGCGAGTCCGCCGAGTCACCAAAAACCCCGCTGATACAATTTGCAACGCTACGCCGGGGCTGCTCCGGCGCCGCCAGCCGCCTCCACTCCCCCGGGCCAGCCATGACCAGCACCGCCGAACTCACCTCGCCCTCGTCCGCCAATACACCGGTCATCGACGTGCTGGACAACGACTACAGCCTGGAACACAAATACACGCGTACCGATGGCCGCATCTACCTGAGCGGAGTCCAGGCACTGGTCCGGCTGCCGTTGATGCAACGCCTGCGCGACCAGGCCGCCGGGCTGGATACGGCCGGTTTCATCAGCGGCTATCGCGGCTCGCCGCTGGGTGGTTTTGACCTGGAACTGTGGCGCGCCAAGCAGCATTTGGCCGAGGCGAAGGTGAAATTCATTCCCGGCTTGAATGAGGACCTGGGCGCGACCATGGTCTGGGGCACCCAGCAGACCAACCTGTTCCCCGGGGCCAGGGTCCAGGGCGTGTACTCGATGTGGTACGGCAAGGGCCCGGGCGTGGACCGCTGCGGGGACGTGTTCAAGCACGCCAATGCGGCCGGCACCTCGACGCACGGCGGCGTGCTGGCGATGGCCGCCGATGACCACAACTGCCGAAGTTCGACCCTGCCGCATGGCTCGGAAGATGAATTCGTCAGCGCGATGATGCCGGTGCTGAACCCGGCCGGGGTGCAGGACATCCTTGACCTGGGCCTGGTGGGCTGGGCGATGAGTCGCTACACCGGGCGCTGGGTCGGCTTCAAGACCATTGCCGAAACGGTGGAGTCCTCGGCCTCGGTGGAAGTGAATCCGTTCGCGCGCCGCATCGTGCTGCCGGAGGACTTCGAGATGCCCGCTGGCGGCCTGAGCATCCGCTGGCCGGATCCGCCGCTGGACCAGGAAATGCGCCTGCACCGTTATGCGGTCAAGGCCGCGCAGGCCTTTGCGCGGGCCAATGGCGTGGACCGCATCGTGCTGGATTCGCCACGTGCGCGGCTGGGCATCGTCACCACCGGCAAGAGCTACCTGGACGTGCTGCAGGCGCTGGAATACCTGGGTCTGGACGAACAGGCCTGCGCCGACATCGGCATCCGCGTGTACAAAGTCGGCATGACCTGGCCGCTGGAGCCGGTGGGCATTGCCAACTTCGCCCACGGGCTGGAAGACATCGTCGTGGTCGAGGAGAAGCGCGCCTTCATCGAGCGGCAGATGAAGGAACAGTTCTACAACTGGCCTGCCAGTGCCGGTCCGCGCCCGTCCATCGTCGGCAAGTACGATGAAGCTGGCGAATGGATACTGCCATCCACCGGCGAACTCACACCGGCCACCATTGCAGGCGTCATCGGCAAGCGCATCCAGCGTTTTTTCCCTACCGAATCCATTGAACAGCGGCTGCGCTGGATGGACGAAAAGGAAGCCGAGATGGCGCTGCCGCGCGCCAACTTCCCGCGCGTGCCGCATT
Source organism: Pseudoxanthomonas sp. (assembly GCA_039927795.1). GTDB lineage: Bacteria > Pseudomonadota > Gammaproteobacteria > Xanthomonadales > Xanthomonadaceae > Pseudoxanthomonas_A. The sequence goes on along the minus strand of JBDSUI010000100.1, from coordinate 20,602 downwards.
ACTGCAGCGGCTGCCCGCACAACACTTCAACCGTGGTGCCGGAAGGCTCGCGTGCGCTGGGCGGCATCGGCTGCCATTACATGGTCACCTGGATGGACCGCGACACCGACACCTTCACCCACATGGGGGGCGAAGGCGTGACCTGGTCGGGGCAGGCGCCGTTCACTGACACACCGCACGTATTCCAGAACCTGGGCGACGGTACCTTCTTCCATTCCGGCTCGCTGGCCATCCGCCAGTCGGTCGCCACCGGCGTCAATATCACCTACAAGATCCTCTACAACGATGCGGTGGCCATGACTGGCGGCCAGCCGGTCGATGGAACCCTGTCGGTGCCGCAGATCGCGCACATGATGCGCTCCGAAGGCGTGCAGGCGATCGTCGTGGTCAGCGATGAAATCGGCAAGTGGGACAAGCCCGAGATCTTCCCGTCTGGCGTGGAGTTCTACGACCGCAAGCTGCTGGACGAGGTGCAGAAGCAATTGCGCGAAGTGAAAGGCGTGTCCATCCTGATCTACGACCAGGTCTGCGCCACTGAAAAACGGCGCCGGCGCAAACGCGGCAAGATCGTCGATCCGCAGAAGCGGGTGCTGGTCAATACGCTGGTCTGCGAAGGCTGCGGCGATTGCGGGGTGAAGAGTTTCTGTGTGTCGGTGCTGCCCAAGGAAACCGAATTCGGGCGCAAGCGCGAGATCGACCAGTCCAACTGCAACAAAGACTATTCCTGCGTCAATGGCTTCTGCCCCAGCTTCGTCACCGTGCATGGCGGCGGCCCGCGCAAGGGCAAGAAAAAGGATCCGGCCGCGCTGCTGGCCAGCATTCCGGCGCCGGTATTCAAGGCCGATTTCCAGCAGCCCTGGAACATTCTCATAACCGGCGTCGGCGGCACCGGCGTGGTCACCATCGGTGCGCTGCTGGGCATGGCCGGCCACCTGGAAGGCAAGGGCGCCAGCGTGCTTGACCAGACCGGCCTGGCCCAGAAGGGCGGCGCGGTCACCACCCATATCCGCATCGCGCGCGCGCCCGAAGACATTCACGCGGTGCGCATCGCCGCCGGTGAGGCCGACGTGGTGCTGGGTTGCGACATGGTGGTGGTCAACGACTACTGGGTGCTGTCGAAGGTGCGCGGCGAACGTTCGCAGGTCGTGCTCAACACCTACCAGGCGATGCCCGGCACCTTCACCACGCGCCCGGACATGGAATTCCCCGCCGCCGGCATCGTTGCTGCGGTCAGCCAGGCGCTGGGTGGACGCGCGCCGCTGCAGGTCGACGCAACGGTGCTGGCGACGGCACTGCTGGGCGATGCGATTGCCTCCAACCTGTTCATGCTCGGCTACGCCTGGCAGCAGGGGTTGGTGCCGATTGCCTACGAGGCGATCATGCGGGCCGTGGAATTGAACGGGGCGGCCGTTGAAATGAATCGCCAGGCCTTCGCCTGGGGCCGGTTGGCGGTGGTCAATCCCTCGGCGGTTGCCGAAGCGGCCGGGGTCATCCACAACACCCAGACCGAATCCGAGCGCGTTCCGCAGCACAACCTGCAGATCCTGCCGCCGGGCGACTGGGAGACCAGCGACATGGCCGGCCCCAGCGCGCCACGCACGCCGGACAACGAACACGAAGTGCGCGGCCTGCAGGATGCGGGCAGCCTGGACGGCAACGTAGCCTTCCTGCCGCTGGATGACCTGCGCCTGTCACGCTCGCTGGACGAACTGATCCAGCGTCGCGTCGCCTTCCTGACCGAGTACCAGAATGCGGCCTATGCGCAGCGTTACCGCACGCTGGTCGACCAGGTGCGCGATGCCGAGCACATGCGCGCGCCCGGCTCCACCGCGTTGAGCGAGGCGGTGGCGCGCTATTTCTTCAAGCTGATGGCCTACAAGGATGAATATGAAGTCGCGCGCCTGTACACCAGCGGCGACTTCAAGCGAAAGCTCGAACAGCAGTTCGAAGGCGATTACAAATTGCACTTCCACCTGGCGCCACCGCTGCTGGCCAAGAAGGATGCGCAGGGCCGCCTGATCAAACAGGAATTCGGCCCGTGGATCTTCAGCGCCTTCAAGCTGATGGCGAAGTTCAAGTTCCTGCGCGGTGGTCTGTTCGACATTTTCGGCTACAGCGATGAGCGCAAAAGCGAGCGCGCGTTGATCGGTGAATACGAGCTAACGCTCGGTAAGCTGCTGCCCGCGCTGGAGGCCGGCAACCTGCCGCTGGCCGCTGAAATTGCCAGCATCCCCGAACACATCCGCGGCTACGGGCATGTCAAGGAAGCCCACCTGCATAGCGCCAAGGCCCGCGAAGCCGCGTTGCTGGCGAAGTGGAACAATCCGCGCGAAATCCCGCTGCTGCAGCGGGCTTAGTAGCGGCGGCTCTTCCGTTGCCACACAGCCGTTCACCCTGGTGAGCTGATCAAAAAACAGGTCAGTGATGAGCCGCTGAAACCGTTTGCGCTGCGCGTTTAGAGCCGTTCGCGGCGCGCCTGTCGAACGACGTTCGTGGTGCGTTGTTAATTCGTTCGTGGTGAGCGTGACGAACCACGCGCTTGGCGTACTAGGCTCGATCGCGACCAAACTCCGCGCGCGAAAGCCTGTGTCAGGCTTACCAGCAGCGAAGCCCTACCGAACCCTCGGTTCCGCTGAGGGCAGTACCAGCGGCGGTCCTTCTTTCCGCAAAGCCTCCAGGATCTTGCGTCCTGCGCGACCATCCTGCGGCTGCAAGCCCAACCGCACCTGTTCGGCCACTATCGCGCGACGCGTCAGCGTGCCGATCATGCCGTCGGCTTCACCGATGACGTGGCCGCGGGCCAGCAGCAACTGCTGCAACTGTTTGCGGTCAGCGCGGCCCAGGCCCGGATCATCGGTAGGCCAAGGCGTGGTCAGTGCGGGTGCACCGCGCAGCCGGTCGGACAAGGTAGCAATGGCCAGCGCATAGCTTTCGGCGGCGTTATAGGAATAGATCGCATCGAAATTTCGAAACACCAGGAACGCCGGCCCTTGCACGCCTGCAGGCAGCAGTACACCGGCTGTTGTCGCAGCGGCAGGCAGTGGCGTGCCATCGACACGAGTCAGCCCGCGCGCGACCCAGTCATTGAGGGGTCGCTTGTTCTTGCGCCCCGCAAGCGCCGTGTCAAAGCCGGCCGGCAACCTGACTTCATAACCCCAAGGCTCACCTGTACGCCATCCCGCCTTCTTCAGGTAATTGGCGGTGGAAGCCAAGGCGTCGGGAATGCTGGCGACCAGGTCGCGACGACCATCGCCGTCACCGTCCACCGCGATGCGCTGATAAGTCGTAGGCATGAACTGGGTATGGCCGAACGCACCGGCCCACGAACCGTTCAGGCCTTCGGGTTGCAGGTCGCCGGATTGCAGCAATTTGAGGGTGGCGAAAAATTCGCCACGGAAAAAGGCCTGGCGACGGCCGAAACACGACAGCGTGCCCAGCGACACCAGCAACGGCCGCTTGCCGAAGGTCTTGCCGTAATCGCTTTCCACCCCCCACACCGCGACCACCGTTTGCGGGTCCACCCCGTACTGGGGCGCTACCACGGCGAGGGTCGCAGCGTGGGTTTGCAGCATCGCCAGACCTTCAGTGACCCGTTGTTCGTCAACCAGCGCGGCCAGATAGTCCCAGATGGGCGTGGTGAATTCCGGCTGCGCATCCAGCAGGCCAAGTACGCTCATGTCTGGCGCCAGTCCCTGCGTGTAGCGGGCGAAAGTATCGGCGGACACGCCAGCAGTCGCGGCCTGGCTACGTAGTCCTGAAAGGCACTCGTTGAACACCAGGTCGTCGGCGCGTGCGCTACCGGCGCAGACAGCCATGGCAAGGACAGCAAACGAGGCGCATCTGGAAACGGTCATTGGGTATTCCCGACAGCGGGGGAAGCCATCATCAAGCCAGAGTATTCCGCATCTGGCGTGGCCGCTGCATAAACGCAAACCGCCTCAGTGCACAGGGTGTGCACTGAGGCGGTTTGCACGGCTGTCTCGCCCTACTCAATGGCGAATAGTGTGCAAGCCAAAAGAAAAGACCCCGCCAGGCGGGGTCTTCCTTGTTGCTACTGACTAAGGTTGCCAATCAGCTGCGACGGTTGCGGCTGTACTCATCGTGCGAGCTGAAGGCATCCTTGACCGCGGCCTTGGCCCGCTCCCAGGTCAGGCGCGAGGTGCCCTTGGTCTTCTCCCAACCTTCCTTGAGCTCGTTCTCAAGCGTGTCATCCCAATCGCGGTCGGCATAGCGGGTACGCGACTGCGTGCCATAGCGGTAGGCCGGACGATAGTCTTCAAAGCTGTCGTCACCAGCACGGTACGAGGCGCTGTCGAACCTCGAAGCGAAATAACGGTCGCTGTCTTCATAGGTGCTGTAGGTGCGGTCGGTGCGATCCCAGGAATCACGCACCGCGTCGCGGGCTTCATCCCAGCCCAGCGAGGACTTGGCGCGCGCGCTGTCCCAGCCCTGCTTCAGTTCTTCCTCGGCATCGTCCCAGCTGCGTCCCGCACGCAACTCGCGTGCCTGCAAGCCAAAGCCATAAGCCGGGGCGTAATCACGATCGAAGTCGCGGCTGCTGTCCACATACGGGCGGTTCTTGTATTCACTACGCCAGTATTCGGTTTCACCGGTCGGGTCGATGCGCTCGGCAACGCCCTTGCCTGCGGCTGCACCGGCGACCACACCCACGGCGGCGCCTATGAGCGTGCCGATCGGCCCGAACAACGTGCCAGCCAAGGCACCGGCTGCAGCTCCACCGGCCACACCGCCCACGCCGACACCCAGCGGATGCGAACCGGGGGTACCCGTCAGCGGATCACGGTTGAGGTCGTTGCCTTCTTTATGGTCGTTCATGGTTTGAATCTCCTGAGCTTGGGTTCGTGGCCTGGGCGACATTTCGCACCTGAGGGGACGAATCCCTGAGCTGACGTTCGGACAATGCGGGTTAAGCGCTTGTAGCTGGAATGTGATCGACAACGCGGCCGATTGCAGCTTGACCCTTCACCGTTTACCAACAAGATCTGCGGAGAGCTAGCGCTGGCGCGTTATCCATTTCAGCCACACAGGCCCGGCAAACCCAGTTTGTTAACACATGGTCGGGATACGCGCGTGACCTGGCCCCCTGTCGGCATTGGATAAACTCACGAACAGTACCTGCACAGGTGAATCAAGCGCTGCCGGAGCCATTACTGCAGTGGCGCGAGCAATCGTGTTAACCGGTCCGGCGTGGCTGCAATGCGTTGCAGGTGCGGATGACGCACGCCGCCCCGGTAGTCAATGCGCACGCTGCGGAAGGCGTCGCCCTGCTTGACCAGCAATTCGATGGCCTGCGAATCCTTGCGCGCGATATCGATCGCGCGCAGCAAGCGCTCGGCGTTGTAGGCCATGCCCGCGACGGCGACCAGTTGCATGTCCCTGGCCAGGCCAGCGCGGTAGGCCGGGCTGTCCCACAACACGTCGGTGATGCTGCCGCCGTCGTGGGCAATCTGCAGCCCCAGCGAATAGCGAAAGTCGTCGTAGTCGCCGTCACCCTCGGCGTCAGCGATAGCCAGGTTCGGCACCTCCGTGTACACCAGCGTCCAGCCGGCGCGTGCCAGTCCTTCGAGCGGCGCGGCGGGTCCGTGGCTGTCCACGCGGGCGCGCAGGTAGGCAGCCCAGTCGTGCGGCTGCAACTGCTGCAGGGCCTGCACCACATCGGCAAAATCGTAGCGAACGACCTCGCCCGGCCCGGCTTGGCCGCCGAAAAATCCGCGCGCGAAATCATCCAGTGAGCGCTTGCCATGCGACAGCTCGCGCAGGCGGGTATCGACCTCCAGCCACAGCAGCGCGCCTTCGTCGTAGAAGTCATAACCGCGCTGCCAGCTTTCCCAGTCCTGGGGCGCATCATTGAAGTCGACGATGCCCTGGTACACCGTGTCCTGCAGGTTCCGCCAGCGACGGCCGGCGCGATGATCGATCCTCGCCGCATTGGCAGCCAGCACTTCCCGGGCCTGCTCCGGCGTATACAGGCCGGCGCGTGCGGCCAGCACCCACGCCCAGAACTCGGTCTGGCCCTCGTAGACCCACAGCAGCTCGTTCTGCATGGGCGTGTTGAAGTGCGGTGTCCACAGCAGTGACGGACGCACTGCCTTGCCGTTCCAGCTGTGCGCGTATTCGTGCGGCAGCAGGTAGTTGTCACCAAACGGGGCGGTGCCGGTCAGATACCCCGGGAAGCTGCCGTTCTCGCTGGACTGCTGATGTTCCAGGCCGATGCCACTGAACTGGTCCGACAGCGCAAGCAGGAAATCGTAATGCGCGAAGGGACGCGCGCCGAAGACGCGGTCAGCCTGCTGCACCAGTGCGCGATGTGCGGCAAGAATCGCGGGTGTCGCTTCCAGCAACTCAGGCGCGTCGGCGACCACGTTCAGGTGCACCGGCACCCGGGCACCGGGATCCAGGTCAAAGCGCCTGAAATGGCGGCCCGCATACACCGGCGAGTCAATCAGCTCGACCAGCGCCAGAGGCTGGAAGTGATGCAGGTCCTGCTCACTGTGTGTGGTCCGCAGCGCGGTGCCGAACTGCCACCCGGCCGGCAGGCGCAGGCTGGCCTGGAAACGCACCTTGCGCGCGTCATAGCCCGCCGGATACAGCAGCAGCCGCGACCACTGCACCGACATCAGCGCGGTGGTCATCGCAACCCGGCCCTGCGCTGCGGACGTGGGCGACAGCGACTGGAATTCAATCTCGATCTGGTCGACGCCGGCGGGCACCTGCAGCTGGAAGGCATACATGTCCAGCGGATCGCGCTTCCACGGCAAGTCGTGTCCGTCGCCGGTGATGCGCAGCCCGGCGAACTGGTTGATCGGCCCGGTCGGCGCGTGATTGCCGGGAATCCATTGCGGGTACCACAGAGTCAGCGGACCAGGCTGCACGGGCATGCGCTGGCGCACCCGATAGAGGCGGCGCGACAGGTCGGTGGCATCGACCGCAAGCTCAATCACACCCGGGTAGTCGCGTTCTGACACCTGGGCGCGGTCCACAGCGGCCTGTGCAAACGACGGCGCCGCTATCAACAGCAGGCACAGCACGAGCAAGGCGGGAAAGTAGAGACGCGACATGGGGGTTCCGGGCTGCGGGCGATCCGGCATTCTGGGTGGCGCGCTATCAGACAGACAACTGCGTGGGCGAGGCGTCATCTGCGCCTGCGGCAAAGGCTAGTGACCGCGACGCCAGACCAGGCAGCGATTATTGGCGGGCATGGCGACATCCTCGACCAGCGCAAACCCTGCCGTGCGCGCCAGTGCATCGACTGCCTCGAAATCACGGATGCCCATGCGCGCATCGCGCGCGCGCAAAGACGCATCAAAGGCGCGGTTGCTGTCGCTGCTGAAGGCATTGCCGTAATTGAACGGGCCGTACACCACCAGCGTGGCTTGCCTGGCCAGCACCTGGTCCAGCCCGGCGAACAAGGCCTGCACTTCGGCCCAGCCCATGATGTGCAGTGAGTTGGCGGTAAAGGCCGCATCGAAGCGTTGGCTGGGCCAGGGGCCGGTTGCCACATCCAGCTCCAATGGCGCTGGTGTATTGGGTAGGCCGGCATGGTCCAGCCATGCGCGTATGCCGGGCAGATGCTCGACACGATCAGAACTCTGCCACTGCAGCCAGGGCATGGCCGCAGCGAAATGCACCGCATGCTGGCCGGTGCCGCTGGCAATTTCCAGCACGCCGGTGCGGGCCGCAAAGTGAAGGCCGAGCACTTGCAGGATCGGACCGCGATTACGCTCGCAGGAGGGCGCGGAGGGACGAACATTCATGCGCACAGAGTCTCATGATCGAGCTGATCACAGGAAGTCGCTGCGTTGCGTACCACTGCGAGCACGGTGCGGAACATTGCGCTGCCGTGGGCGGCGGCGTTGGGTCAAGGCTTGAATTGACTGGCCGGGCCGCAGCGTTGAAGCGGCGTCAACAAGGCCGCCTCAACGGGTGCTTTCCCGGCCCTGTTGCAAAGGGACGAGCTACAAAAGAGCGCAGCTCACACGAACTGCAGACGCACCGAGCGCAGGATTGCGTCAGTGGCTCCTGGCCACCCCCAGCGCGCGTTCCACCGCTGCAAACAGCTGGCGCATGGCCAGCGGCTTGTGCAGCACCTGCAACGACAGGTCATCGGCCAGACTGTCCTGCGCCACGGGCGCGGCCGCGTCGGCCAAGGCGATGACCGGACCAGCAAAGCCTTTATCGCGCAAGGTCTGCACCAGATTGACCGCCGTGTCCTGAAGGATGTCGCTGTCGATGATCAGCAGTTCGGGAATCTCGATGCCGGGAACGCGCAATGCGATCACGCCATTGTGCGCGAGCAGGGGATCGTAACCCTGGCTGCTCAGTGCGTTGCCGACCAGCGACAGGCGCGTTGCGTCGGCGTCCACCACCAGGATGCGCTGGCCGTGGCCCTCGACGGCTTCCAGCCTGTAGTCGGCTTCATCGACCACCGGCAGCAGGACTTCAAAGGTGGTGCCGCTGCCCAGCACGCTATGCACTGCAATACGCCCTTGGTAGGTCTCCACGATGCGCTTGCACGACATCAGTCCCAGACCGGTGCCATCGCTCTTGGTGCTGAAGAAGGGAGTGAACAGCTGCGCCTGGACCTGCGCATCCATGCCGGTGCCGGTATCGGTGACGCTCATTCTCACGTGTTCAAGGCCGTCCACTTCGGTGCGATCGGCTGACAGGGTCAAGGTGCCGCCCTGTGGCATGGCCTGGACGGCGTTCAGGCCCAGATTGAGCAGGGCCTGCTGCAGCTCGGTGTAGTTGGCATTGACGACCAGGTCTTCGGGCACCGGGTCCAGCTGCAGACGCACGCCGTGGGGCAGGCTGCCCTGCAGAAGCATTTGCACGGCCGGGAACAGCGAAGCCACCGCAAAGCGTTCGCTGGCCGCTGGCGACCCGCGCACGAACGAGAGCATGGACTCGGCCATCTCGTGCCCGCGCCGGCCACATTCGGAAATCACCTGGCCCAGCTTGTGGACCTTGGGATTGTCGCTGTGGATGGCCAGCAGGTCCGGCACGATCAACAACGGCTGCAGGATGTTGCGCAGATCGTGGCTGAGGCCAGCCGCCAGCATGGCCAGGCAATCCAGGCGCTGCGAACGCAACAGCTCTTTTTCCACGCGCCCGCGCTCGATATCGCTGCGAGCATCGCGGATGGCGCGCGCGGCGGCAGCCGGCAGGCGCGCGGTCTTGTCCTTGAGGATGTAATCGCTGGCGCCTTGCTGCAGGGCCTGCACCGCGGTTTCCTCGCCCATGGTCCCGGACACGAAGATGAAAGGCACCTGCGGCAGGCTTTCGCGCACCAGCCGCAGTGCCTCATGCCCGGAGAAGCCCGGCATGCTGAGGTCTGAAAGCACCAGGTCGGGCTGGAAATCGCTGATCGCGCGGCGCAGCCCGTCAGCCGAGTCCACGCACATGAACTCGGCCTCCAGGCCAGCGTCCTGCAATTGCATGGAAATCAGCTCGGCGTCCATCGGCGCATCCTCGATCTGCAGGATGCGCACCGGACCCAGCGGTGCGGCGGTGTGCGGCATGCAATCAGTCCTTGGCCGGCGCTTCGTTGATGACGGCCCAGAAGGTGCCCAGCATTTTCACCGCCTGGAAGAACTGGTCCACATCCACCGGCTTCACCACATAGGCATTGACGCCCAGGTCCCAGCTGCGGGCCAGATCGCTTTCTTCGCGCGAGGACGACAGGATCACCACCGGCAGCTTCTTCAGCTGCTCATGACTGCGCACCTGCCGCAACACTTCCAGGCCGTCCATGCGCGGCATCTTGATATCCAGCAGCAATACGGCCGGCAGGCCTTCGGGACGGTCGGCCCAGGCGCCGCGACGCAGCAGGTAGTCCATGGTTTCCACCCCGTCCTCGACGTGCACGATGGGGTTGGCCAGGTTCGCGTCGCGCAGTGCGTCGACGGCCATTTCGGCATCGGCGGCACTGTCTTCGGCCAACAATATGGTACGGATCGCTTTCATCTGGAAGATTCTCGGGTGTTGGGCGCATCAAGCGCGGGTGGAATGACGAAATGAAACGTGGCGCCCTGGTCGACGGCGGCCTCGGCCCAGATGCGTCCGCCGTGGCGGGTGAGCACCCGGCGTACGCTGGCCAGGCCGATGCCGGTGCCGGCGTAGTCGCTGGCCTTGTGCAGGCGCTGGAATACGCCGAAGAGCTTGGCGGCGTATTCCATATCAAAACCGGCGCCATTATCGCTGACGCTGAAGTGGTGGCTGCCATCTTCTTCCAGCCTATGGTCCACCTCGACGGTGGCCACCGCGCGCTTGCCGCTGTACTTGATCGCGTTGCCCAGCAGGTTCTGCCAGACCTGCCGCATCATGTTCTCGTCGGCCACCAGGATCGGCATGGGCGCGATCTTCCACTCGATGCGGTGGCTCTCATGATCGGGCTCATTCCTGGCATTGGCTTCCAGCATCGAACGGGTTTCCTCGACCAGCGACTGCATGTCCACCGCCTGCAGGCGCAGCGCGCTGCGGCCCAGGCGTGAATACACCAGCAGGTCGTCGATCAGGTCGGACATGCGCTTGGCCGAATCGCCAATCACCTGCAGGTAATGCAGGCTTTTTTCATCGGCGCTTTCGCCCAGGTGCCTGCGCAGCTTGTCCGAGAACCCGGCCACGTGGCGCAGCGGCGCGCGCAGGTCGTGCGAAACCGAATAGCTGAAGGCCTCCAGTTCGCGGTTCACGTCCGAGATCTGGTCCACCTTGCCCTCGAGCTGGCGGTTGAGGTCGGTGATGCGCTGCTGGGTGGCTTTCTGCGTACTGATGTCACTGAGCGTCATCAGCACCACGCCATCCTCCTTGTCAGGCAGGATCATCAATCGCGCGTTGATCAGCATGGTGCGCAGCATGCCGGCGGTCGTGCGCTGCTCGTGCTCGAAGTCCCACAGCTCACGGCCGCGGGTCAGCACGTCGGCCAGGCGCTGGCGAATCACTGGATCCTGCCAGGCGCCGTCTCCGACCTCGTCCAGCGCATGCACGCTGCCATCCTGCGGCAGGTCATAGAGTTCAGCGAAAGCGGCGTTGTGCATGATCACGTGCTGGTCGCCGTCCATCAGCACGATGGGCTCGCGCACGGTCTGCAGCACGGCCATGGCCCGGGCGCTGGCGCGCTGCGAGTCGCGTTCGGCCAGCAGGCGCTGGCTCATCAGACGGCGCAGCAGGTACAGCACCAGGGCCAGCAGCAGCACCTGCACCACGGTCGCACCCCAACGCAGCCACACAGCCTGGCGATACTGGCGTTCGGCAGCCTGGCTGCGCTCGACCAACAGCAGCCGCTCGGTATCCAGCACTTCATCCAGCAGCGGCCAGACGGGCAGTTCCAGCACCAGCTGCTGCAGCAAGGGCTTGGCCTGCTCGGGCGCGGTCTGGGCAATGCGTCGGCTCACCGCCAGACGGCGGCCGATCAGCTCCTTCAGCTGGCCCAGCCGGATCTGCTGGGCGGTGTTGTCCTGGGTCAGGTCGATGACCTTCTGCATTGATTTACCCAGAATGTCATTGACATCTTCAATGCGGTCGCGGGTTCGCTGCGTGCCGGCCCCCATCGACACGATCATGGCCGACTGTTCGACTTCGCGCAGCTCCACCCGCAAGGCACTTACCGCGGCGCCGACCTGGTAGGAATGGATCACCGCCTGGTTGGCCTTCTGGTTTTCCGAGGCCAGATATTGCAGGACCAGGGCCGGGACCACGACGATCAGCAGGATGGCCGCGCCCAGCACGGGAAGCTGCCACTCCCATCGCCACAGACGGGCATCGTTGGGTAACTGCATTGAATTCCGGGTCCGGCCGAAGTGTTGCTGGCAACACGCAGCCGCTACCGTAAAGGCCAAACGTTAAAACCACGTCAAGAAGCCAGCCCGCGCACGTCCGACCGTGGCCCGCAAGCGGGTAGCCGTGCCGATCCGTTCAGCCGGCCACCCGCACGTAAATCATCTTGTTGCCACCTCCGGCAACGCTGCGTTCGTCAATGGCGAAAAACTTGGGCAGCTGCTTGAACAGGTCGCTGAGCTTCTTGTGGCCGTACAGGCGCGGATCGAAATCGGGCTGGATCTTGTTCAGATAGCTGCCGACGCTGCCCAGGAACGCCCAACCCTGATCGTCGGAGGCTTCCTCGATGGCCTGGCGGATCAGCTCCAGCGGCAGGCGTTCGACCGCTTTGTCCCGGTGCTCAGATGGCGCTGCTGCCGGTGCCGGTGCCGCCACGGCAGCCGTAGGTACTGACTCGGGTTTGGGCGGGACTGCCTTGGCCGCCTTCTTCGCCGGTTTCGCAGGCGCTGGCTTGGCCGCTTCGCTGGTCGCCGGCGCAATGCGCAGCACTTCGGTATAGATGAACTTGTCACAGGCACGGACGAAGGGATCCGGTGTTTTCTTTTCCCCGAACCCGTATACGGTCAGGCCTTCCTCGCGCAGGCGCTGGGCCAAGCGGGTGAAGTCGCTGTCGCTGGACACCAGGCAGAAGCCGTTGAAGCGGCCGGTATACAACAGGTCCATCGCATCGATGATCATCGAGCTGTCGGTAGCGTTCTTGCCGCTGGTATAGGCGAACTGCTGGGCCGGGCTGATCGAATGCCGCAGCAGCGCCGCCTTCCACTGGGTCATGCGCGGACTGGTGAAGTCGCCATAGATACGCTTGACGCTGGCCACGCCGTACTTGGCCACTTCGGCCAACAGGCCTTCGATCACCGACGGTTGTGCGTTGTCGGCATCGATCAGGACCGCCAGCCGCGGCTGGTCGTCATCGTTGTCGGGCCTGCTGTTGTTGCGGGACTTCATGACCTGTTGCTCCGTGGCGGATGGGCGGTGGGCATGCGATTGTGCCCGCTGCCCGATTGCCGTGCAGCGCTTGCAGGTTGGGTGATGGCCAAGCTGCCGATTTCCGCGCGTCGTTGCCCAGCGCTGCGCGCCGATCAGGCGCGTTGAAGCAGGCGCAGGCCGAACCAGTCATTGGCGTCATTCCAGCGACACACGACCTTCAGCCCGGCCTTGGCTGCCAGCGCGCCAAACCCGGCATCAGTGTATTTGTGGCTGTATTCGACCTGCATGGCTTCGCCGGCGGCGAATTCGAAGCGCCGGCCGTCGACGGTGACCGTCTGCGCGCGCCGGCTGACCAGGAACGTCTCGATGCGACCGCGCTCGGACGAATAGCCGGCGCGGTGCTCGAACGCTGCAACATCGAAATCGCTGTTGACGTCGCGATTCAGCCGCACCAGCAGATTCAAGGTGAAGGCGCTGGTGACCCCGGCGGCGTCGTTGTACGCGGCCTCGAGCATGTCGGTCGACTTCTGCAGGTCGATGCCGATCAGCGCGCCGCCGCGATCGCCCATGGTCTGACGCATCGCGCGCAGCAGGCGCAAGGCCTCTTCTTCACCGAAATTTCCCAGGGTCGACCCGGGGAAGAACACCAGCGCATGCTCGGCTTGGCGTTCGGGTTCGGGGATGGCGATGGGTTGGGTGAAATCAGCGCAGACCGGTAGCACCTCGACATCGTCGAACTCACGGTCCAGTCGCTCGACGCTGGCCATCAGCGCGCTGCGCGAGATCTCGATGGGCGTATAGGCCACCGGATCTTGCAGCGCGTCGAGCAGGATGCGGGTCTTGCGCCCGCTGCCACTGCCGTACTCGACCACGTGTGCACGCGGCCCGACCGCGGCCGATATCTCGGCCGCACTTTCCTGCAGCAGCGCCAGCTCCACGCGGGTCAGGTAGTACTCCGGCTGACGGGTGATTTCCTCGAACAGTTCCGAACCGCGCTTGTCGTAGAAATACTTTGAGGGCAACTGTTTCGGTGTTTGCGACAGCCCGGCCAGCACGTCGCCACTGATGTCGTCGGGCGAAGGTTGCAGGTCGGTCAGCTTCAGCAGGGCATTCAAAGGGAGTCCTTGGCCAGGCGCAGGCCTGAAAATTGCCAGCGTGCGGGAGGAGCAAAGAAATTGCGGTAGCTGGCGCGCACGTGGTCGCGGGCGGTGGCGCAACTGCCGCCGCGCAGCACGCACTGCCCGCTCATGAACTTGCCGTTGTATTCGCCCAGCGATCCGGGCAACGGTGTGAATCCGGGATACGGCGTGTAGGCGGTGGAAGTCCATTCCCAGACATCACCAAACAACTGCTGCAGGCCGGTATCGGCACTGACGGACGACGCCTGCGGGTGCAGCGCGTCGCTCTCCACGAAGTTGCCGGTCACCTCGGCAGCGGCGGCGGCCTGCTCCCATTCGGTCTCGGTAGGCAGGCGCGCACCGGCCCAGCGTGCGAACGCATCGGCCTCGAACTGGTTGATGTGGCACACCGGCGCATGCGGATCGAGTTCGCGCCACCCACCCAGGGTGAACTCACGCGGCTCCTGCGCATGCCAGTACAGCGGGCGTCGATGTGCCTGCGTCTGCAGGCGCTCCCAACCCTCGCTCATCCACAGCACCACGTTCTCATAACCGCCATCGGCTACGAATTCCAGATACTCCGCATTGCTGACCGGCCGGCTGGCCAACGCATGCGCCGGCACCAGGGCGCGATGACGCGGTGATTCGTTGTCGAAGGCAAATTCCGAAGCCTGCGGCCACGGCGGCGCGCCCATTTCAGTGATGGTTTCGTCGCGGGCCTGCCAACGCAGGGGCGCTTCGTGGACTCCGCGGCGGCACAGCAGATCATCCCGATAGGCCGGCTGCAGCGGATTGGACCAGAACGCGTGCTTGATGTCGGTCAACAGCAGTTCCTGGTGCTGCTGCTCGTGATGGGTGCCCATCAGCAGCACCTGCGCGACGGCTTCGTCGATGTCGCCGGCTTGCAGACGCCGTACCAGGCGCGCATCCACTTCACTGCGATAGTCCAGCACCTGGGCCAGCGAGGGCCGTGACAATAATCCGCGCTGCGCACGCGCATGCATCGGGCCCACGGTCTGGTAATAGCTGTTGAACAGGAAATCCCATTGCGCGTCGACCGGCACGTAATCGGCGCGCGTGGCCAACACGAAGCGTTCGAAGAACCAGGAGGTGTGCGCCAGATGCCATTTCGAAGGACTGGCATCGTCCATGCTCTGGACCATGGCGTCCTCGGCCGACAGTGGCGCCGCCAGCGCAACGCTGCGCGCCCGCACGCTGCGGTAACGTTGCACCAACGCGTGCACATTGCATGTGTTGCCCGCGACAGCGGCTACAGGGGCTGGGGAAGCAGGCATGCAGGCAGCATAGGTCGCCAAGGTGAAGTCGATGTTATCCGCGACCCCGCGCGCTCAGCCTGCAACGCGCCCTAAAATAGGCCATGCCTATCACCGTTCCTGTTGACGACGCAGCCATCGCACATCTGCTGGCCGCGGCTGCGGAGAAATTCGTGCCTGTCGGCGATACGCTGGCGCTGGATTGCGCCGCGCACGGTCCGCGCCTGCGCTCGGTACTGGAGGCCGGGCAGGCGGCGCTGGCGGCGGGCACCGCGCCGTGGACGCTGTCGTTCGCCGAGTGGGAGACGCGCATCGAAACCCTGCGCAGGCTGGCGGCCGATACGCTGTTTGAAGGCGACGTGGATGGCGTGGCCATGGTGCCCTCGGCCGCGTTCGCACTTGCCACGGCGGCACGCAACCTGCCGCTGGGCACGGGCGATGCGGTGCTGGTGCTGGACGGACAGTTCCCTTCCAACCTGCTGCCGTGGCAGCAGCGTTGTACGGAAACCGGCGCACACGTGGTCGCCGCACGTCGGGTACATGGACAGGACTGGACCGAGGCCGTGATGCAGGCCTGGGATGCGACGCCCAAGGTGCGCGTGGTGGCCGTGCCGCATGCGCACTGGCACGACGGTGCGCTGCTGGACCTCGAGCGCATCTCCCAGCGCGCATGCGGACAAGAAGTAGCCTGGGTGCTGGACCTCAGCCAGAGCCTGGGCGCACTGCCCGTTCTCCTGGCGCGCTGGCAGCCGGATTTCATTGCCGCAGTCGGACACAAATGGTTGCTGGGTCCACACGGACTGGCCTGGCTGTGGGCGGCGCCACGCTGGCGCGAGCAGGGCGTTGCGCTGGACCAGCACTGGCAGGCGCGCGCGGCCGGTGACCGCTGGGCATTCCCCATCGATACCCCACCACCGTATCGCCGCGGTGCGCGACGTTTTGATGCGGGCGGCGTGGCCGATCCGGTGCGGCTGGCGATGGCGGCCGCAGCCATGGGCCAGTTGCACGCATGGGGCGTCGCCAATATCTCCCGCTCCCTGGGGGCGCTGACTACCCAGCTTGATCACGCGCTGGAAGCACAGGGATTGAGCAGCTGGATAACGCCAGGCCATGCGCCGCATTTCACCGCGCTGCGTGCGCCCGATGACCGGCAACTGGAACTGGCAGCCAATGCGCTATCGCGCGAAGGCGTGATCTGCACGCGACGTGCTGGCCTGCTGCGCATTGCCCCGCACCTGCATGTGGGCAGCGATGACATGTCGCGTGTGTCGCGCATCGTGGCAGCGGCCGTGCAGGCCTGAGCGCGACTTCAGCGTCGCGCCGCCAGGCGCAGGCCGCGTGGCGTCAACACCCGTTCGATGAGTTCGAACACGCCCTGCACCAGCAGCGCCAGTACGGCGGCGGGCACCGCGCCTTCCAGGATCAGATCGATATCGTCCAGGCGAATTCCCGCCAGGATCGGCTGGCCGTAACCACCGGCGCCAATCAGCGCGCCCAGCGTTGCGGTGCCCACGTTGATCACCGCGGCAATCTTGATGCCGGCCAGGATGGTGCCCAGCGCCAGCGGCAGCTCGATGCGCCACAGCCGCGTGCGTGGCGGCAAGCCGATGGCCGCCGCGGTTTCGCGTAGTTCCAGCGGAATCCCGGTCAGCCCTGCATGGGTATTTCGCACGATCGGCAGCAGGCTGTACAGGAACAAGGCGGCAATCGCGGGTTTGGCGCCAATGCCGAACAGCGGAATCATGAAGACGAACACCGCCAACGACGGCAGCGTCTGCAGCACCCCGGTCAGCGACAGGATCAGTTGGCCGGTGCGTGCATGACGCGCAGCGACCACTCCCAGCGGCAGCGCGACCAGCAGCGCCAGCCCCAGCGACACACCGACCAGCGCCAGGTGTTCGGCGGTGCGCTGCAGGATGCGCGCGCTGCGGCTGGCCCTGTCCGGCGCGACCACGCCCAGCCAGTCGGCGGCCACTGCCGATTCCTTGCGGTGCTCCAGCTTCACCTGCGCGTTGAGCTTCTGCATGCTGGCCGCATCGATGCGCCCCTGCATGCCGCGCAATGCCTGCACCCAGGCCGGCGCGCGCTGTTGCAGATCCATCCGATACAGATACACCGCCTCGTAGGCAGGAAAATAATGCAGGTCGTCTTCCAGCACCCGCAGCTGGTAATAAGGAATCTCCGCGTCGGTGCTGTACAGGTCGGTGAGCGCGATAGCGCCACTGGCCAGTCCGCGATAGGCCAGGTCATGGTCCAGTCCATCCGGTCGTTGCGGCAGCCGATACGCATCACGCAGGCCCGGCCAGCCATCGGCGCGCTGCATGAACTCGTTGCTCAGGCCCATCTTCAAGGCGGGATGTGCGCGCAGATCGGAGAGGCGGGAGATACCCAGAACCGCGGCGCGCTGTTCGCGCATGCCCAGCGCATAGGTATTGTCGAAACCAAGCGGCGCAGTCATGGCCAGGCCGCGTTTGGCCAGCGCTGTGTCTAGCGTGGCGCGGTCGGCGCCGGGCATCTCCAGCAGCTCTTCGGCCAGGGTGCCGGTGTATTCGGCGTAGGCGTCAATGGCACCTTCTTCCAGCGCACGCCAAAGGATGCGGGTACCGCCGAGCTGACGGCGGTGTTCGACAGCGAGGCCGGACTGCCGCGCCAGGCCCGCGCCGATCTCGCCCAGGATCACCGCCTCGGTGAAGTTTTTCGAGCCAATCACCACCGCGCCCGCCGGTTTCGGTGCCGCCTGCGCCGGGCAAACCAAGGCCAGCGCCAGCGCAGCAAGCAAAGCAAACGCAACGTGCTTCATGCGCTTGCACCGACGCTGCGCTGCGCGGTCATGAAGGCGCGCACGAACGGTTGCGCCGGCGTCTGCAACAGTTCACGCGCGCTGCCTTCCTGCAGCACGCGCCCACCGCGCAGCAAGACCAGGGTGTCACCCAGGTATGCGGCCTCGGCAACATCGTGGGTCACCAGGACCACGGTCTTGCCGAGGCGCGCGAACAGCTCGCGCATCTGCGTCTGCAGCTCGTGGCGCACGATTGGATCCAGTGCGCCCAGTGGTTCGTCCAGCAACAGCACCGCCGGGTCAAGCATCAGCGCGCGGATCAGCCCCACGCGCTGGCGCTGGCCGCCGGACAGTTCGGCCGGATAGCGCGACAGCGCATCGAATGGCAGCTGGCACAGCCCGGCCAGTTCCCGCAGCCGCGCCTCGATGCGCGCTGATTCCCAACCCAGCGCGCGTGCCAGCAACCCTGCGTTGCCGGCACCGCTCAGGTGTGGAAACAAGCCGCCTTCCTGGATCACGTAGCCGATCCGCCGCCGCTGCGCGAGCAGGGTCTCGCGGCGCAACGGCGCGCCATCGAAGCGCACTTCGCCACTGTCCGGCCACTCCAGGCCGACCAGCATGCGCAAAACGCTGGACTTGCCGGCCCCACTGGGCCCGATCAGCGCCGTGGTGCGCCCGGCTGCGATCGACAGGTCAATCCCGTCCAGCGCAACTGTGACGCCGTAGTGTTTGCTGACCCGCTGCAGTTCGTACATGGGCCGAGGATAGCGAAGCGGGTTCGGCTTTGGGGTGATGTCCTGGCCTGTGGCCATGGCCAAGCGGGACAAGCGATTGCCCTGCCTACTTCGCACCGGCAGCGACAGCGACAGGATGGCATTTTGCGACCGGCTTCGGCGCATCTGCTCCCGGCCATGTATCGACTGCCGGGGCAGGAGAGGGGAACGCGAGCTTGGCGATGCGTGCTTTGGCGCTTGCACCTGAGAAGGAAGCAATCCGGACTTCCCAAGCGCCTTGCGCTCCTCTTTTCAGGAGCTGGAACACGTCAGGCTGCGCGCGCCATTCCTGACGCGATCATCTGCATCGCCACCGCCTCGGCCGCCCTGATGCCGTCGACGCCTGCCGAGAGGATGCCGCCGGCATACCCGGCACCTTCGCCGGCGGGAAACAGGCCACGCGTGTTGAGGCTTTGTCCGTCGACCCCGCGGGTCATGCGCACCGGCGACGAGGTGCGCGTCTCCACCCCGGTGAGGATGGCGTCATCCATGGCGAAACCCTTGATCTGCTTGTCGAAAGCCGGCAGCGCCTCGCGGATGGCGTCGATGGCGTAGCGCGGCAGTGCGCTGGACAGATCGCCCAGCGTGACCCCCGGCGTGTACGAAGGCTGCACGCTGCCGAAAGCTGTCGACGCGCGCTGGCGCAGGAAGTCACCAACCAGTTGCCCCGGTGCATCGTAGCTTTCGCCACCCAGCCGGTAGGCCTGTTCCTCCCAGTGGCGCTGCAGGGCGATGCCGGCCAGCGGGCTGCCACTCGGATCGAACTCGACGTAATCCTGCGGGGTGATGCCCACCACGATCGCCGCGTTGGCATTGCGCTCGTTGCGCGAGTACTGGCTCATGCCGTTGGTGACCACGCGCCCGGGTTCACTGGCCGCGGCGACCACGGTGCCGCCCGGACACATGCAGAAGCTGTACACCGAACGTCCATTTCGGCAGTGGTGTACGAGTTTGTAATCGGCCGCGCCCAGCAGCGGATGTCCGGCCTGCGGACCGAAGCGGGCGCGGTCGATCAGCGATTGCGGATGCTCGATGCGGAAGCCGATCGAGAACGGCTTGGCTTCGAGGAATACCCCGCGCTCGTGCAGCATGAAAAAGGTATCGCGCGCGCTGTGGCCCAGGGCCATGACTACATGGTCGGCACGCAGTGTGCTGCCATCGGCCAATACCACGCCGCGCACGTGGCGGCTGCCGGCGGAGTCGGCTTCAATCATGACGTCGTCAACCCGATGCGAGAAGCGGATCTCGCCGCCCAGCGCCTCGATATCGGCGCGCATGCTTTCCACCATGGTCACCAGGCGGAAGGTACCAATATGCGGCTTGCTGACATAGAGGATTTCCTCGGGCGCGCCGGCCTTGACGAATTCGCTAAGCACCTTGCGCCCGTAATGGCGCTTGTCGCTGATCTGGCTGTACAGCTTGCCGTCGGAAAAGGTGCCGGCGCCGCCTTCGCCAAACTGCACGTTGGATTCAGGATTGAGGATTTTCTTCCGCCACAGGCCGAAGGTATCGACGGTGCGCTCGCGCACATTCTTGCCGCGCTCCAGGATGATCGGGCGCAGGCCCATCTGCGCCAGGATCAATCCCGCAAACAGGCCGCAGGGCCCCATGCCAATGACCAGCGGCCGCAGGGACTGATCCGGCATGGCACGGGCAACCGGCTGGTAGGTGGTGTCCGGGGTTGCAACGACCTTGCCATCCACCGCCTCGGCATCGACCTGCAGCCGCGCCAGGACGTCCGGCTCGCGCGTGGTGTCCACGTCCACCGCATAGATCAGCGTGATGGCGCCACGCTTGCGCGCGTCGTAGCTGCGCTTGGCAATGTGGAAGCCGACCAGCTCATCGGCGCAGATACCCAGGCGCGCAATGATCGCAGCC
>JBDSUI010000099.1:0-12928 GCA_039927795.1 Pseudoxanthomonas sp. | reverse complement strand
AGGCAGCAACGCGGCTGGCTGATCACCTCGAAGCAGAACCTGCAACGAATCTGGCCGATGCCGCCTGGACGCTGGCGGTTGGTCGCAAGGCGTTCGCGCATCGAGTGGCGCTGTGTGCGGACAATGTGGCCGCTGCCGTGGAGCAACTGAAAAGTCCCGAGATCGACGCGGCCATCGCTCGCAGCCGTCCGGCACGGCAGAGCGACGTGGTGTTCCTGTTCCCCGGGCAGGGCGCGCAGTACGCCGGCATGGGCCGTGCCCTGTATGCAGAAGAGCCATGCTTCCGCGAGGCGTTCGATACCTGCTCCGAGGTGCTGAACGAGGAACTCGGCGTTCGCCTGCGCGATCTCGTGTTTGGCGACGATGCCGACGCGCTGTTGCCCACTGCAATGATGCAGCCATCGATCTTCGCGATTGAATATTCGCTGGCGCGCATGTGGATGGGCTTCGGCCTGGTGCCGGCGGCAATGATCGGCCACAGCGTTGGCGAGTTCGTCGCAGCGACCTTGGCCGGTGTCTTCGCACTGCCGGACGCCTTGCGTCTGGTCGCGCGGCGCGGGCGGCTGATGCAGGCGCAACCTTCCGGGGCCATGCTCTCGGTTCGCCTGGCAATGGACAACGTGTTGGCACGCTTGCCGGCAGGCCTGTCGCTGGCGGCAGAGAACGCGCCCGGTTCCTGTGTCGTGGCCGGCACGCACGAAGCGGTGGCGCGGTTCCAGGCCGAACTCGAAGCCGAAAACATCGCCTGCCGCCTGTTGCGCACGTCGCACGCCTTCCACTCGGCAATGATGGATCCGGTGGTCGCGCCGTTCCGCGCCGAGGTCGATGCGGTGTCGCGCGGTGCCCCAAGCTTGCCGATCGTGTCGACCGTGAGCGGCGACTGGCTCACGGCGGAAACTGCAATGTCACCCGACTACTGGGCCAGGCACCTGCGAGAGCCGGTGCGCTATGCAAGAGCGCTTGCGTGCGCGCTGGATTCGGGGCCGCAGGTCCTGCTTGAAGTCGGACCACGCGCCACGCTGAGCACGCTGGCGCGGCAGCACCCGGCACTGCAACAGCACCACGCAGTGGCGGTCGCGTCGCTGACCGATGCAGCGGCGGCGGAAGTCGGCAATATCCGTCTGGCAGCAGGCCAGTTGTGGAGCCGCGGCGTGGTCATCGATCCCGCGCTGTTTGATCACCGCGAGCTGCGCCGCCGGGTACGTCTTCCCACCTACCCATTCGAACGCCAGCGCCATTGGGTGGAAGCCGCCAGCGCGCCCGCGTCGAACATTGTTTCCTTTCCTATCATTGCCGCCAGCACGGCCCTGGAGACCGTCATGCCCATGCCCCAGTCCATTCCGACAGTGGCCATCGCCCCCCTGCAGCCGGCCCCGGGTCGCCGCCCACGCCTGATCGCGCAGCTGAAGGAAGTCTTCGAGGACACAGCGGGCTTTGACCTTGCCGACGCCGATGCGTCAGCCAACTTCATTGAACTCGGGCTAGACAGCCTGATGCTGACCCAGGTTGCGTTGCAGCTGCAGAAATGCTTCGGCATCAAGGTCAGCTTTCGTCAGCTGATGAGTGAGTGCGGAAGCATGGACAAGCTTGCAGCAATGCTCGACAGCGCCCTTCCACCCGAAGTGGTGGCCGAGGCGCCTGCTGCACAGGCACCCGCCGCAGTCCACACCGCCGCCGCGGGCGTCGTTTCGCAGGCGGCGATGATCTCGACGCCCGCATTTACAGCGCCAACCGCGGCAGCGGCCGGTGGCGACTACGTGCGTAGCGTGATCGAGCAACAGATGCTGCTGATGTCGCAACAGCTGGCGTTGCTGGCTGGAGGTAACGCAGGCGTTGCCATGCCCGTGACCGTGCTGCCGGCGGCTGCGCCGCCTGCGGTGGGCGTCACCACCAGCGCGGCCGTGCCTTCGGCCGCTGCGGCAGAGCTCGCTGTGCCGGCATCTGCAACTGCACCTGCACCTGCGGCGGAGACTGACGAGGAAGCCGCACTTGCGCACACCAAGTACGACGTCAAGAAGGCATTCGGCGCAATTGCCCGCATCGACAACAGCGGCCAGGCCCAGCTCAATGAGCACCAGCGCGCCCGCCTCGATGCCTACATGCAGCGCTACATTGCAAGGACCCGCAAATCCCGGGAGTACACCGAGGTGCATCGTCCGCACATGGCCGATCCGCGCGTAGTGAACGGGTTCCGGCCGCTGACCAAGGAGATCACTTACCAGATCGTGATCGAACGCTCGAAAGGTTCATGCCTGTGGGACCTGGACGGCAACGACTACGTCGATGCGCTTAACGGCTTCGGCATGAGCCTGTTTGGCTGGCAGCCGGATTTCGTCATCGACGCGGTGAAGAAGCAGTTGGACCTGGGTTACGAGATCGGCCCGCAGCATCCGTTGGCCGGCGACGTCGCCAAGCTGATGTGCGAGGTTACCGGCCACGATCGTGCAGCCCTCTGCAACACCGGTTCGGAGGCGGTGCTCGGTGCATTGCGGATCGCACGCACCGTCACTGGTCGCGAAACGATTGTGCTGTTCACCGGCGCCTACCACGGCATCATTGACGAGATGATCGTGCGCGGCACCAAGAAGCTGCGCGCTGTTCCGGCGGCGCCAGGCATTCTGCGCAACACGGCCGAACACGTGCTGGTGCTCGATTACGGCACGCCAGAATCGATGCAGATCATCCGCGAGCGCGCCCACGAGATCGCGGCGGTGCTGGTCGAGCCGGTACAAAGCCGGCGCCCGGATTTCCAGCCAGTCGAGTTCCTGCGCGAACTACGCGAAGTGACCCGCGACGCTGGCGCGTTGCTGGTCTTCGACGAAGTCGTGACCGGTTTCCGCGCGCACCCTGGTGGGGTGCAGGCGCTGTTCGATATCCGCGCCGACCTTGCGACCTACGGCAAGGTGGTTGGTGGTGGTTATCCGATCGGCGTGATCGCAGGGCAGCGCCAGTTCATGGATGCACTGGACGGCGGGCAATGGCAGTTCGGCGACGACTCGATACCCACCGTAGGGGTGACCTATTTCGCCGGCACCTTCGTGCGCCACCCGCTGGCGTTGGCGGCGGCCAAGGCGGTGCTCGAACACATCAAGGCCCAGGGCGCACCCATGCAGGAGCGCCTCAATAGCCGCGTCACCGAAATGGTTGATGAACTCAATGCCTTCTGCACCGAGGTGGGTGCGCCGGTCGTGGTCAAGCACTTCGCCTCGGTCTGGAAAACCTTCTTCCTGGAAGATCATCCATTGCAGGATCTGCTGTTCGGGATGATGCGCAGTCGCGGCGTCCACATCCTCGACAATTTCCCGTGCTTCCTGACCACCGCGCACAGCGAGGCGGACTTCCAGCGCATTATCCAGGCGTTCAAAGCATCACTGGTCGAGCTGCAGGAATCGGAATTCCTGCCGCGTCACGCCGCGACGCCGCGCACGGTGATGGATGCCGGGCAGCCGGTCGTCGCCGGCGCGCGCCTGGGGCGTGAACCCGACGGTCGACCGGCCTGGTTCGTGCCTAACCCGGAACAGGAAGGCAAGTTCATGAAGGTAGGCGGATGACAATGGCAGGAAGCGCAGCGCAAACACGCCCGCAGGCACATGACGCGGTGGAGGTGGACTACAACCCCTTCGCCGACGGCGAGCTGCTGCGGGTGGTGCCGACCACCGAACCGCAGCGCGAGGTCTGGCTGGCGGATCAGCTGGGCCAGGACGCCTCACTGGCGTTCAACGAGTCCGTTTCGCTGCGCCTTCGCGGCGCGCTCGATGTTGATGCTCTGCAGGCCGCCTTGCATGCCCTGGTCAATCGCCACGACGTGCTGCGGGCAAGCTTCGGTCCCGATGGTGAAACCCTGTGCGTGCTTGAACACAACGGTTTCTCAGTGCAACGGCTCGACCTGGCGTCGCTGGGTGATACCCAGCGGGCGGCGGCGGTGAACGAGCGCCTGCGGCTGGCAGTGGAAAGCCCGTTTACCCTTGGCAGTGAGTCGCTGTTCCGTGCCGAACTTCTGCAGCTGGCCGGCGACGAGCATCTGCTGGTGCTCACCGCTCACCACATCGTCTGCGATGGCTGGTCGTGGTGGGTGATGGTGCGTGAACTCGGTCTGCTGTATGCCCAGAGCCACGATGCGGCCGATGCCGTCTTGCCGCCGCCACAGTCGTTCGGGGATTACGCCCTGGCGCAAGCCGTGCATCCGGCCGACACGCTGTACGCCGAGGATGAAGCCTACTGGTTGTCCCGTTTCCGCATGGAGGCGCCGGTGCTGGACCTGCCGGTGGACCGGCCACGTCCCGCGCAGCGCAGCTTCGCGTCGAAACGTGAGGATTACGTGCTCGACGGCGCGCTGGTCAGCGCCATCCGCGCCATGGGCGCGCGCCGCGGCGTCAGTCTCTTCGCCACCCTGTTGGCAGGCTTCGGCAGCCTGTTGTCGCGCCTGGCAGCCCAGTCCGATGTGGTAATCGGCATACCGGCGGCCGGCCAATCGGTCGATGGTCATGATCAACTGGTCGGGCACTGCGTCAACTTGCTGCCGCTGCGCTGCGACATCCCGCCAGCCAAGCCGTTCGCCCTGGCACTCGACGAAGTGCAGACCTCGCTGCTCGACGCCATCGAGCACCAGCGTTATACCTTCGGCACGCTACTTAAAAAACTGCGGGTCAATCGCGACCCGGCACGCATGCCGCTGGTCAGCGTGATGTTCAATATAGACCAGGCCCTTGACCAGCAAAACACCTCGTTTACGGGTCTCAGCCTGGATTTTGCCAGTAATGCGCGCAGCTTCGAGAACTTCGAACTGTTCATCAACGCCGTGCAGGCCCATGGCGAGCTGCGGCTTGAATGCCAGTACAACACCGACCTGTTCGATCCGGCCACCGTGCGGCGCTGGATGCAGGCCTATGAATGCCTGCTGCGCAATGCCGTGCAGAACGTAGACGCGGCCATCGGCAGCCTGCCGATCATCGGTCACGAATCGATGCAGGCATTGGCGGCGCTGCAGCCAACGCCTACTGCGTTCGCCGCCACGCTGGGCATGCACCAATTGTTCGAGACGCAATGCGACCGCACGCCCGACCGCATCGCGCTTCGCTACAAGGACGAGTCGCTGACCTACGCGCAGCTCGACGAACGCGCCAATCGCATTGCCTCACTGCTGCGTGCGCACGGCGTACACGCCGGCGCGCTGGTCGGTCTGGCGCTGGATCGCGGCGTGGATATGCTCGCGGGCCTGCTGGGCATTCTCAAGACCGGCGCCGGCTATGTGCCGCTGGATCCAGCCTTCCCGCAGGAGCGGTTGACCTACATGGTCGGCGATGCCGGCCTTGCGGCACTGATCACCCAGCGCAGCCATGCCAGCCGCTTCGACCTGCGCGGCCGTCCCGTGCTGACGCTGGAGACCCTGGTTGACGAGCTGGCGCAGGCATCGCCGCTGCGTGCGGCTGCAGGCAAGGGCATTGATCCGGAATCGATTGCCTACGTCATCTATACCTCCGGTTCCACCGGCAAGCCCAAAGGCGTGCAGGTACCGCATCGCGCGGTGGCCAATTTCATCGGCGCAATGCAGGCCAGCCCCGGCATCGAAGCCGACGACAAGCTGGTCGCGGTCACCACGCTGTCGTTCGACATCGCGGTACTGGAACTTATGTTGCCGTTGAGCGTGGGCGCCGAGGTGATCCTGGCTGATCGCGAGACGGCCATGGACGGCCAGTTGCTGTCCGCACTGCTGCGCGTCCGCGGCGCGACGCTGATGCAGGCCACGCCGGCGACCTGGCGAGTGCTGATCGACGCGGGTTGGCGCGGCAGCGACACCTTCCGGGTGCTCTGCGGCGGCGAACCCCTGCCACTGGACCTGGCGCGCGCGTTGATCGCTCGCAGCGGCGCGCTGTGGAACCTGTATGGACCAACCGAGACCACGGTATGGTCGACCGCCTGCCGGGTGCAGGATCCGGAACGCGGGATTTCGATTGGCACGCCGATCGCCAACACCACGGTCTGGGTACTCGACCCGCAAGGCCAGCCATGTCCCCTGGGAGTGCCAGGCGAATTGTGCATAGGCGGCGAAGGCGTCACGTTGGGCTACCTTGGCCGCGAAGACCTCACGGCGGACCGTTTCGTTGCCGACACCTACAGCCAGCATGCTGGCTACAACGCTGCCCGTGCAACCCTTTACCGCACCGGCGACCGCGGTCGCTGGCGCGCTGATGGACAACTCGAGCACATGGGTCGACTGGATTTCCAGGTCAAAGTGCGCGGCTATCGCATTGAACTGGGCGAGATCGAAGCCGCACTCACCACCTGCCCCGGCATCGCGCAGGCAGTGGTGCTGGTGCGGGAGGATCGTCCCGGCGATGTGCGCCTGGTCGGCTATGTAGTCGCGCTGGCAGGCGCTGACATCGATGAGCGCAATACGATCGATGGCCTGAAGCGCGCATTGCCGGAGTACATGGTGCCGCAGCACGTGGTCATTCTTGATGCCGTGCCACTGCTGCCAAATGGCAAGATCGACCGCAAGGCGCTGCCGGCACCTGACCTGGATGCACGTCGTGAGGAGCTGGTGCTGCCACGCAATGATCTTGAACGCGCGATTGCCGCTTCCATGGCGCAGGTGCTTGGCCTGCCGCAGATCAGCATCCACGACAACTTCTTCGCGTTTGGCGGCCATTCGCTGCTGGCGGCGCAACTCACCTCGCGGCTGAACCGGGAACTGGGCTCGTCGCTGACGCTGCGTGCCTTGTTCGACGGCCCAACCGTCGCCGGCCTGGCCGAGATTGCCTCAGGCACGCTCGGAGCGCCCGCACGCAAGACGATAGAACGCCAGCAGGACCAATCCACCGCGCCGCTGTCGCTGATGCAGGAACGGTTGTGGTTGCTGGAGCAGTTCACGCCCGGCCAGGTGACCTACAACACGCCTTCTGGCCATCGTTTGCGTGGACCACTTGATGTTGCGGTGTTTGAGCGTGCGTTCGATGCGCTGGTGCAAAGGCAATCGGTGTTGCGCACGTCGGTGGGCACGCTGGGCGGCGAGGCATTCCAGATCATCCATGACAACGTTGGCAGCAGCCCGTTGCCGGTTGTCGACCTGGGCGCCTTGCCGGCGGAACGGCGCGAGCAAGCGGCCCTCGACGACATGCGCGCGCTGGTGCAGACGCCGTTCGATCTTGGCCAGGCGCCGTTGTTCGTTGCAAGGCTCTACCGATTGGCAGACGACGAGCATCTGTTCTTCTTCATGGCGCACCACGCAATCTGGGACGGTTGGTCGTTCGACCTGCTGTATTCAGACCTGTCTGCGTTTTATGCAGCTTTTCTTTCAGGTCGCGAGCCCGAACTGCCGGAACTGCCGGTGTCCTATGGGGATTTTTCGGCGTGGCACCGCGAATGGGTTGACGGGCCGGAGTACGCGAAGCAGCGTGATTTCTGGCGCGAGCGGCTCGGCAGCAACCGGGATTCCGGCGAAGACGCGATGCGTGCCATGCCAACCGATATGCCGCGCAGGCCTGGTATGTCGGGCGGCAGCAACCAGTATCCGGTGTTTATTCCTCGCGATCTCAGCGATGAACTGCATGCTGCGGCGCTGAAGCTGGATTCGACCCTGTTTGTCACCATGTTGACGGCCTACTTCGCGCTGATGTGCGGCGTCAGCGGCCAGCGGGACCTGATCGTTGCCACGCCGGTGCGCGGGCGCAACAGCGACGAGACCGAGAACCTGATGGGCTACTTCACCAACCTGTTGCCGTTGCGCGTGCGCATCGACCCGGCGCAGCCGTTCGTCGAGGCCCTGCGCAACGTCAAGTCAGTGCTCCTGGACAGCTTTGCCAATCCCGATATCCGCCTGGAGGACCTGATGCGCGAGTTGACCGTGCACAGTGCCGGGGGGGGCGGGCAAGTGCTTTACCACGCCATGTTCTCGTTCCAGGACGTGCGCCAGCGCAACCTGGAGTGGGGCAACGTGCAGCACGAACGCATCGAGATTGCCGATCCGGGTGCCACCCAGGATCTGGGCCTGTGGCTGGTCGAGAACGAGCGCGGCCTGGCGGGTGCGGTCGTCTTCAACTCTGACACGCTGCTCGAGGACACCGCCGCGATGCTCGCACGTCGCTACCACGGCATGCTGCAGGCGCTGGCACTGGATCCTTCGCAATCGATCCAGGCACTGACGCGCTTCAACGATGGCCTGCCAGCGATGATGGGGCGCAACCACGATGTGGTCGCTACGACAGCCACAACGACAAAGGCAACGAGAACGTCAACGACGGCCGAGCGAACGGATGAGATGACCGGCGCACCATCGCCGGCCTTTGCGGCGGTTGGCGCGTCCAGTTCGGCGTCTACTTTGCCTGGCGGCGAGCAGAACGATGCGCTGACAACGGAGATAGCGCGGATCTGGTCGGAGTTGCTTGGCCACGACCGCATCAGCCTGGACGACGATTTCTTTGCGCTGGGTGGTCACTCCCTGCAGGCCGTGCAGATGTTCCATCGCATCGGCAGGAAGTTGAAGGTCAACCTGCCGTTGGCAACGCTGTTCATGGCTCCGACCGTGCGCCTGCTGGCGGCCGCCTATCGCCAGGCAGGCGCGCAGATAGCCGGTGCTGGCGGCGCGGCGTGCGACCCGTGGGCGCCACTGGTCCCGATACGCCCCGGTAACGGACCGACGCCGTTGTTCCTCGCCCATGCGGTTGGTGGCAACTGCCTGAATTACCGTGCCTTGGCGGTCGGTATGCCGACCGACATGCCGGTCTATGGCTTGCAGGCACTGGGACTGGATGGCCGCACGCCACCACTGGAATGCATCGAGGAAATGGCCGCGCGCTATGTCGATGAAATACGCAAGGTGCAACCGGTCGGGCCTTATTACCTGGCAGGTGGTTCCATGGGCGGCATGATCGCCTATGAAATGGCCCAGCAATTGTCCGCAGTCGGCGAGGAAATCGCGATGCTGGGCTTGATTGACACGTCGTCTTCGTACGGCCAACGCCTGCGGGCACAGGCGGCGAACCCGCCTTCGAAGATGCTGCGGCTGCGCCGGCGCCTGCAGGGTCTGTCGGTATGGCAGGCACTGCGCGCGATGGCCAACATGCCGCGCTTGCGACTGGCCGCGGCGCGGGATCGGCGCCGGGTTGTTGAATTGCGCCGCCAGGGTGAGCCGGTGCCTCACGACCTTCGCTATGCGGATGTGGAGGCTTCCCACCTGCGCGCCTATCGCAACTACGTGGTGCGGCCCTATCCGGGCAAGGTGACCCTGTTCCGTGCCGAGGACCAGGATCCGACACTGGGCAACGATCCGTCCCTGGGCTGGAAGGAACTGGTGGGCGACCTGGTCGTGTTCTCCGTACCTGGCACGCACAGGGGCATTGTTGAGAAACCCGAACTCCAGGCCACCCTGACACAGGCGCTGGAAGCGGTGCTGGCGGGAACGCGCGTTGCCACCACAGCCACGTCATGCCCGTCACGCTGGCCGTCCCCGGCACTCCATCGCACGCTTGAACAGAATGCATGACCGCCAAGAAACCCGGCTTTGCCACGCACTACCTGCGTTATTCCACCGGCAACCTGCTGGTTATCCTGGCGGGACTGGCCTCGTTCCCGATCCTGACCCGGCTGCTCGACAACTCCCAGTACGGCATCCTGAACTACTACGATTCGTGGGTGTTGATGGCGGTGGCTTTCGGCAAGCTGGGTGCGCAGCACGCCATCATGCGTTTCTATCCGCACGGCGGTGATGCCGGCCACCTGCGAGCCTTCTCAACCAATCTGTATTTTGTCCCGCTGGCAGTGTCGCTGAGCCTGTGGGTACTGCTGTGCGTCGGCCTGGTACTCACCGATGCGGCGACCGGCTTGCGGCAACCATGGATGTTCTGGTTGGCGATGTTCGCCGCTCCAATGCTCATTTTCTCCAGCCTGACGGAAGCGGTGCTTCGCATTACCGAGAACTCGCATCTGGTGATGTGGTCGCGCATCGGCTGGCGCTGGCTGGAAGTGGTGACCATGGTCGGTGCCGTGATCTTCCTGCAACACACTGCCGTCGCTGCCTATGGCGGAAAATTGCTGGCGGCGCTGCTGGTGGTCGCGTTCTACCTGTACTGGGTACGCAGGAACCTGGGGGTCTCGCGCGCTTCCTTCGAGAAATCTTCCATCAAGCAGGGCTTGTTCTATGGACTGCCGCTGGTGGCCAACGAGATCGTCGCCGTTGCGTTCGTGTTGCTGGACCGGATCATGATCAAGGGCATCATCGGCAGCTTCGAGGCCGTTGGTATCTACAGCATCGGCGCGTCATTGGCCATGCAGGTGAATTTCTTCACCAATGTCACCTTGTTCGAGGCGTTCATGCCCACCGCCACCCGTCTTTATGTCACCGAGGGCGCCGCCGCGGTGCGGGCGCTCAAGGTGCGGGTGCTGGTACCCATGACCTACGCGCTGTTCGGCATTGCCACTTTGCTCTGGTGCTTCGGCACCGACGCGGTGATTGCCCTCAGTGGCCATGCCAAGTCGTCCTCGGGCCCGGTGTTTGCCGCCGTAGGTGCGATCTATGCGTTGCAACCGATTCTGATGGTGGCTGGCTACGGCCTGCTTCTGGAAAAGCGCACGCTGAAGGTATTGACGCTGACGTCCTGCAGCCTGGCCGTCAATGCGGCGCTGAACATCCTGTGGATCCCCCGCTATGGCGTCATGGGTGCGGTCTATGCAACTGCCGTGAGTTCGGGGGCGTACGCCATTGCCACCTGCGCATGGGTACCACGCGATCTTCTG
Organism: Pseudoxanthomonas sp.; assembly: GCA_039927795.1. GTDB lineage: Bacteria > Pseudomonadota > Gammaproteobacteria > Xanthomonadales > Xanthomonadaceae > Pseudoxanthomonas_A. Next base: position 2,197 of record JBDSUI010000099.1, on the reverse strand, counting down.
AAGCTACCGGAACTGCGCGTGGTGGCCACGGCCGGACTGCTGGCTATTGCAGTCATCGCGGCTATTCCCACCTTCAACCTGTTTCAACTCGCCGCGGGATGGCCGCGCCTGCTGATCGGCGGCGGCACGGTAGGGGCGATCTATGTGCTTGCGGTATTGCTGCTGGATGTCAGGGTGCGCACCATGCTTGGCGATCTGCTGCTGGCCTGGCGCAACAAGCGGGCCTCGCGCGTGGCCGCCGCCTGAGGTCAAGCCGCAGCCAATGCCACGCACTGCAGATCATGTAGCTACCTGCGATGGGTCTGCGTTGTCGCACGGTCGGGGCGTGGCAGGCCTGCTTCCATGCGCACTGCCGGCAGTTGCCGCAGTCCGCACTGGCGGTGTGCCGGGCGTACGTATGCCTGGTGCCGCCATCGCCACGAAAAAAGCAGCTGGTGAAGGTCATGGCCTGGCATGGACGCAGGCCTGCCTGCCATTGCCGGCAGCAGACAGCGCAAAGTGCCGGCAGCCGGCGTGGGCCTGCAGTTGAACAGACACTTCCAGCAATTTCGGCGTAGGACAGGTTCGGTTGAAATGCTCTCAACGCCCGGGTCTGTGTTTTCTGTCGCAACGCAAATCCGTGCGAAACTCGCGCGGTATGCCGTACTTCATGTTCTCACCGCTGACCTGGGGCCTGTTGTGCGGGCTGTTGCTGCTGCTTGGGTGGCGCAGGTTCTCGCCTGGCATTCGCGGCCTGGGAGTAGCGATGGGTTTGATGTTCCTGGTGATGTGCATGCCGGCGGGGGCAAACCTGCTGGAGTACGCGCTTGAATCGCAAGTCAGCGAGTCGGCGGCGTGCACCCCGCGGGACACTGGGCCTGTCGTAGTGCTGTCCGGTGGTTTCGAATTCCCGCCGACAGCGGCCGATGATTACGCTTCGTTCACCCTGGAAACCTGGACCCGTACCCGCGCGGCCACCGATCTGTGGCACAAGACCGGCACTGGTGAATTGTGGATCTCCGGTGGTGGACCGTTCCGCTTCAAGGAGAGCGAAATGCAGGCCAGAGTCGCAGCAGACTGGAAGGTGCCCGTATCTGCCTTGCGCATAGAGAGCGAATCGACGACCACTCGTGAGAGTGCGGTCAGGCTTGCGCCTGTATTCGTCGGACGGAAAGTACGCCTGGTGACTTCACCGCCGCATCGCGTGCGCGCGCTGCTGGCTTTCCAGCTGGCTGGAATAGACACATGCGTGGACATGGTTGGCAGCGACTACGCCACCTACGCGGGCCCCGCGTATTTCCTGCCCCAATCGTCGGCGCTGGAGAAAGCAGAGAGCGCGCTGTACGAAATGGTAGGCATCCTCTATTACCGTTTCCTTGACTGGCGTAGCAGCGGGCACTGACCCGCTGGCTACTACTCGCGGTTGCCTGTCTCCGGCGTGTTGCCGTTCTGCATGGCCACTGCACGCTTCATGCGGCTGGCGAGACAGCTCGGCGAGCAGATGCCTCCAGCGGCTCAGCGCCTAACGCAAGCTGGTAGCAGGCGAGTAATTTCTGCCCCACCGCGTCCCAGCCATAGTGTGCTTCCGCACAGGCACGTGCTGCTGCACCCAGGCGCTTTGCCTGCGCAGGTGAGTCAAGCAGCGTGATGGTCGCGGCCGCAAAGGCCGCCGCATCGTCCGCATACAAGGCGCTGTGTCCATGACGCAGGGCGATGCCTTCGCTGCCAATGGAGGTGGTGACGATGGCTTTTCCCAAGGCCATGGCCTCGAGCACCTTGAGCCGGGTGCCGCTGCCCGCACGCAGCGGGACGATGTAGACGCTGGCGCTGGCCACGTAGGGTTTCAGATCCGGGACGAACCCGGCCAGGATGACCTGCGCTGCAACCGCCGCAGGCACTGCCAGGCCTTCGATCTTGCCAACCAGGACGAATTGAGTCTTTGGCCGCGCTTCAAGGATGCGATGGAACACGTCGTCCAGGAACCACTCGACTCCATCACGGTTGGGGAACCACCCCATCTGCCCAACGAACACCAATTGCTGGGGCCGCGAGTTGTCCTCGGCGGTGGGCGTGGGTGTGGGTGTGGGTGTGGCGGGTCGGTTGGCATCCAGGTCAACGCCATTGGGCACAACCGCCATGCGCGCGCCCGGGGCGAGCTGCTGCAATGCTGCGGCGTCCACTTCGGAGCAGGCCAGGATCAGATTCGCGCGTCGGCAGG
>JBDSUI010000098.1:0-6029 GCA_039927795.1 Pseudoxanthomonas sp. | reverse complement strand
CCGGCGAAGGCAAGCTGGTGGATGCCACCGTGCTGGATTTCGGGTGTGGTTCCGGCATCCTGGCTTTGGCTGCGTTGAAGCTGGGCGCGGCCAAGGCGGTAGGCGTGGACAATGATCCGCAGGCCTTGATTTCCACCTTCGACAATGCCGCGCGCAACCAGGTGGAGCAGCAGCTGGCCGTCTACCTGCCGCAGGACGAACCGGTGGCTACTTATCCGGTGGTGGTCGCCAATATCCTGGCGTCGGCTCTCGACGCACTGGCCGACACCCTGGCCGCGCGCGTCGCCCCCGGTGGCTGCATCGCCCTGTCGGGAATCCTGCAGGGGCAGGAACACGAATTGCTTAGCCGCTATGGCCAATGGTTCGACGGCCTGGTCGCTACGCAAGACGGGGACTGGATGCGCATCGACGGCGTTCGGCGCTAGCAGTTGTCCAGCACGTGCAACGCACATCGAGGGCGTTCCAGGCGCGTCGCCCGCGCGTTGCTACCGCGATGCGTTGGGCCGTGATTGAATAGCCGCATGTTCTATTCCTGCCCGCATTGCCGCGACCTGGTCGCCACCGATCGCGACACCCGGCTTCCGCCCGCGTCATGTCCACGATGCGGCGGCGAGCTGGGGGAACGGGTTAGCGAAGCCGCGGCACCTGCGACAAATGTCGACAGCGGACCCAGCTTCGCCAGCATGTTACGCGGCCACGAGCAAGCGGAGCCGGGTTCTTCTGCCATCGACGCCACTGCAGCATCAGCGACTTCCGAGCGCAACGATTTGCAGGATGCGCAGGCCGCCTCGCAAGCCGCGATTGTCCTGCACACGCAGGAACAAGGCGCCATGACCGCGCAGCCCGCAGTCGAGGAAGCGTCGGTCATTGCGGTCGCCGCACCCGCAGACGTCAGCGCAAGCCAGCCGCTTGCCCAGGCCGCGCCGCTTGCGCACGGTCATGCGCCCAGTTTTACCCGCACGCCTGCGCCCGCTGTCATCGGCCCGCATACCGCAAAGTGGCACTGGGCAGCGGTTATCTTGCTTGCAACGCTGCTGCTGGTGCAGGTGCTGGTCGCCGACCGCGCGCGGCTTGCCGCCGATGCCGGCTGGCGCCCGATGATCACCGCACTGTGTGGTGCGTTGCGTTGCTCGCTGCCGGTCTGGCACCAGCCAGATGCAATTTCCATGCTGAGTCGAGACGTGATTCCGCTTGCAGGCAACGATGGCGGCCTGGAGGTGCGCGCCACCTTCCGCAATGATGCGCGTTGGCCGCAAGCCTGGCCGGTGCTGCTGCTTTCCTTGTCCGATGCCGACGGTCGCGTGCTGGGTTCACGCGCCTTCCTGCCTCGTGAATACCTGGGCCCGGCGGCAACGCAGACCGAACTGGCACCAGGACAAAGCGCGCGTATTGCATTGAAATTGCATGAGCCCAATCCCGGCGTGGTGGCATTCTCGTTCGACTTTCGCTGATGGAAAGCAGAATCGGAAACAAAGGGATGCACCGGCGCTGATCCCGCGATAGACTCCCCACCCCGTTGGAAACCGCCTGCTGCGCGTAACGGGCCATACAACAGTCGTTTAGTCCCGGGGATCCGCTTCAGTGAATGCCGCCGCTCGCCCTGACACCAGTCGGGGCACCAACAGACCCCCGTTGCGCGACCACGTGGCCCAGTCGGTGCGACGTTACCTGCGCGACCTGGACGGCAGCGATGCCGATGACGTGTACGAGATCGTGCTGCGCGAAATGGAAATTCCCCTGTTCGTCGAAGTGCTGAACCACTGCGAAGGCAACCAGAGCCGCGCGGCGGCACTGTTGGGCATTCATCGCGCTACGTTGCGCAAGAAGCTCAAGGACTACGGCCTGGCGTAGGCCGCACCGCCTAGCCCGCCCCGCTTGCGCGCAATGTTGCTGCGCTGCGGAAGTTATAATTCGCGCACCCTTTGCCCGCGCGTCCATTTTCGATGACTTCCAAACCGCATTCAGGCCAGCCCGTGGCCATTCGCCGCGCCCTGCTGTCCGTCTCCGACAAGACCGGCCTGGTGGAACTTGCCACGGCCCTGGTCGCCCAGCAGGTCGAACTGTTGTCCACCGGCGGTACCGCGCGGACCTTGCGCGAGGCCGGACTGCCGGTGCGCGATGTTTCAGAAGTCACCGGCTTCCCGGAAATGATGGACGGCCGGGTCAAGACCCTGCACCCCATGGTGCATGGCGGCCTGCTGGGACGCCGCGGCACTGACGATGCGGTGATGGCCGAACACGGAATCGCGGCGATCGACCTGCTGGTGCTCAACCTGTATCCGTTCGAGCGCGTCACTGCCGACCCGGCCTGTACGCTGGAAGCTGCGGTGGAAAACATCGACATTGGAGGTCCGGCAATGCTGCGCTCGGCAGCCAAGAATTTCGCACGCGTCGCGGTCGCCACCGATCCTTCGCAATACGCAGACATCGTGCGTGAGCTGGCTGATACCAGCGGTGCGCTGTCAGCGCCCACGCGTTTCGCCTTGTCGGTGGCTGCATTCAATCGCGTGGCCCAGTACGACGCGGCAATCAGCAATTATCTTTCCGCCGTGCGCGACCCGGCCACCAGCATCGCCGAGCGCAGTGAATTCCCGGCGCAGATGAATTCCACCTACGTCAAGGTCATGGACCTGCGCTATGGCGAGAACCCGCACCAGGCGGGTGCCTTTTATCGCGATCTGGAGCCGGTGCCCGGAACCCTGGCCACGTTCCAGCAGCTGCAGGGCAAGGAACTGAGTTTCAACAACCTGGGCGATGCCGATGCGGCCTGGGAATGCGTGCGCCAGTTCGATGCGCCGGCCTGCGTCATCGTCAAGCACGCCAATCCCTGCGGCGTGGCGGTTGGTGTGGCCTGCGGCGACGCCTATGAGCTGGCCTACGCCACCGATCCCACCAGCGCCTTCGGCGGCATCATCGCTTTCAATCGCAGCCTGGATGCCGCAACCGCCAAGGCGATCCTGGACCGCCAGTTTGTCGAGGTGCTGATTGCGCCGGACTACGAGCAGGGCGCGCTGGACTACGCCGCCAAGAAGGCCAATGTGCGCGTGCTGAAGATTCCGCATGGCGCCGGCCTGAACAATTACGACAGCAAGCGCATCGGATCGGGTCTGCTGCTGCAGTCCTCGGACAATCGCGGCATGACCGCGAACGAGTTGAAAGTCGTGACCCGGCGCGTGCCGACCGAAGCCGAGCTGCGCGACCTGCTGTTCGCCTGGCGCGTGGCCAAGTATGTGAAGTCCAACGCCATTGTCTATGCCCGGGACAACCGTACTATCGGCGTGGGCGCCGGGCAGATGAGCCGCGTGTACTCGGCGCGCATTGCCGGCATCAAGGCCGCCGACGCGCACCTGGTGGTACCCGGATCGGTGATGGCCAGCGATGCCTTCTTCCCGTTTCGCGACGGCATTGATGCCGCGGCCGAGGCCGGCATCAAAGCGGTCATCCAGCCGGGCGGTTCGATGCGCGATCCTGAAGTCATTGCGGCGGCGGACGAACATGGCCTGGCAATGGTGTTCACTGGCGTGCGACATTTCAGGCATTGATTGGCTACCGTCAGCCCGGCATTCCCCGGTCTGACCCTACGGGGAGAAGCGCATGAAAATTCTGGTGATCGGTTCGGGCGGCCGCGAACACGCACTGGCCTGGAAACTCGCGCAATCCGAACGGGTCAGCGAAGTCATCGTTGCCCCCGGCAACGCAGGCACCGCTACCGAGCCCAAGTGTCGCAATGCCAACGTGGCGGTCAACAACCTGGATGGCCTGCTGGCACTGGCGCGCAATGCGGGGGTCGCGGTCACGGTGGTCGGCCCGGAAATTCCCCTGGTGGCCGGCGTGGTCGACCGTTTCCGCGCCGCCGGCCTGCGCATCTTTGGCCCCACTGCGGCCGCCGCGCAACTGGAAGGCAGCAAGGCTTACGCCAAGGATTTTCTGGCCCGGCACGGCATCCCCACCGCGTTCTATGCGGTGTTCACTGAAGTCGCTCCTGCGCTGGCCTACCTGCGCGAGAAGGGCGCGCCCATCGTCGTGAAAGCCGATGGCCTGGCTGCAGGCAAGGGCGTGATCGTGGCAATGACGTTGCAGGAAGCAGAGGCGGCGGTGACCGACATGTTGTCGGGCAATGCCTTCGGGCAAGCCGGCGCGCGCGTGGTTATCGAGGAATTCCTGGAAGGCGAAGAAGCCAGCTTCATAAGCATGGTCGATGGCGCGACCGCATTGCCAATGGCAACCTCGCAGGATCACAAGCGCGTTGGCGATGGCGACACCGGCCCCAACACCGGTGGCATGGGTGCCTATTCCCCGGCACCGGTAGTGACAGCCGACGTGCATGCGCGGGTGATGCGCGAAGTGGTGAATCCGACCGTGCAGGGCATGATCACCGACGGCATTCCGTTTACCGGATTCCTGTATGCCGGCCTGATGATCGACGCGGCCGGCGCGCCGAAGGTGATTGAATTCAACGTGCGCTTCGGCGATCCGGAAACCCAGCCGGTGATGATGCGCCTGCAGTCCGACCTGCTTGCACTGGTGGAAGCCGGCATAGACCAGCGCCTGCATGAAACCGAGGTCCACTGGGACCCGCGCCCGGCATTGGGTGTGGTGATGGCCGCCGCCAACTATCCTGACACGCCGCGCCTGGGCGACCTGATCAACAGTTGGGACGTGCCGGACGTTGAGGACACCAAAGTGTTCCATGCCGGCACCAGAGTGGAAGGCGAGCACGTGGTGACTTCAGGCGGACGCGTACTGTGTGTGTGCGCACTGGGCGAGTCCGTAGCCGATGCCCAGCGCAAGGCCTATGCGCAGGTAACCGGAATTTCGTGGCATGGCGAGTTCCACCGCCATGACATTGGCTGGCGGGCGATCACACGCGAACAGACCGCAGGAGCGCCCATGGTCGCGAGTTCCTGCGGTACGTGAAGAAGAGCTCGCGCCCATGGGGCGCTCCTACAAAATCGCTGGGCAGGTCTGTTAGTCTCCGCGCACCCAAGGAGCGCGCATGTCGAACCACAGTCAGTTCGCCTTACTGAAACAGCGGCGCTTCCTGCCGTTCTTCGCAACCCAGGCCTTTGGCGCCTTCAATGACAATGTGTATCGGCAGGCCATCATCGGCCTGCTGTTCTACCTGGGCATCAGCGCCGAAGAACGCACGCTGTATACCAACCTGGCTCCGGCGCTTTTCATCTTGCCGTACTTCCTGTTTTCGGCCACTGCCGGACAGATTGCCGAGAAGATGGAGAAGTCCAGGCTGATCCGCATCACCACGGCGATGGAGATCGGGATCATGTCGCTGGCGGCGGTCGGCTTCATGACCCAGAACCTGGTCGTGTTGCTGGTGGCGCTGTTCTGCACCGGCCTGCAGTCCACGCTTTTTGGACCAGTGAAGTATTCGATCCTGCCGTCCGTGCTGAAGCCCGAGGAGCTGACCGGCGGCAACGGTCTGGTGGAGATGGGCACGTCGATCTCGATCCTGATCGGCATGATTTCCGGTGGCCTGATCTTCAAGCTGGCCGGAGATCAGGGCCCGGTGGTCGCAGCCACGGCCATCATCGTGCTGGCGGTGTGCGGCAACCTGGTCAGCCGCGCCATTCCACGCGCCGAACCCGGCGCCCCCGACCTGCAGATCAACTGGAACCCCATTCCCGAATCGCTGGCGGTGCTGCGCCTGGCGCGCAAGCAAACTGCGGTGCGCAATTCGATCCTGGGCGTGTCGTGGTTCTGGTTCATCGGCACCGTGCTGACTTCGCAGCTGCCGACCTATGCCGAAATGAACCTGGGCGGTTCGGAAACCCTGTACCTGTTCGCGCTGGCGCTGTTCTCGGTAGGCACCGGCGTAGGTTCACTGCTGTGCGAGAAGCTCTCGGCACGCACGGTGGAAATCGGCCTGGTGCCGCTGGGTGCATTCGGCATCAGCGCATTCCTGCTGGACCTGTATTTCGCGCGCAGCGGCGCACCGCCCGCCACCGGACTGGCGGTGATGGAATTCGTAAGCGCGCCTGGCAGTTGGCGGATCATCGTTGATCTGGTCGGCA
>JBDSUI010000097.1:0-2992 GCA_039927795.1 Pseudoxanthomonas sp. | reverse complement strand
CTGATGCGCCAGGTGATGCGTGGCGAAGTCTCATCGACCATGACCGCGGCCATCCTGTCCGGCTTGCGGGTCAAGAAGGAAACCATCGGCGAGATCGCCGGCGCGGCCACAGTGATGCGCGAGTTCTCGCGCACGGTGGAGGTGGCGGACAAGACCCATCTGGTCGACATCGTGGGTACTGGAGGCGACGGCTCGCATACCTTCAATATTTCCACGGCGTCGATGTTTGTTGCCGCCGCCGCCGGTGCGCGCATCGCCAAGCACGGCAATCGCAGCGTGTCGTCGAAGTCCGGCAGCGCTGACGTGCTGGAGGCGCTGGGCGCATGCATCGAACTGCAGCCAGAGCAAGTCGCCGAATCCATCGCCGAAACCGGCATCGGCTTCATGTTCGCGCCCGTGCACCACCCTGCCATGAAAGTAGTGGCGCCGGTACGCCGGGAAATGGGCGTGCGCACCATTTTCAATATCCTGGGTCCGCTGACCAACCCGGCAGGCGCGCCGAATATCGTGATGGGCGTGTTCCACCCCGACCTGGTCGGGATCCAGGCCCGCGTGCTGCAGGAGCTGGGTGCCGAACGCGCGCTGGTGGTCTGGGGCCGTGATGGCATGGACGAATTGTCGCTGGGCGCGGCCACGCTGGTCGGCGAACTGCGCGATGGTGTGGTCACCGAATACGAATTGCACCCGGAGGATTTCGGCATCGCCATGTCGGCCAGCCGCAACCTGCGCGTGTCCGATGCGGCCGAATCCAGGGCCATGTTGCTGGGCGTGCTGGACAATCGCCCGGGCCCGGCGCGCGAGATCGTTGTGTTCAATGCCGGTGCGGCGCTGTACGTGGCCGGTGTTGCCACCAGCATCGCCGAAGGGATCTCGCTGGCGCGCGAGGTGGTTGCCAACGGCGCGGCCTTGGCCAAGCTAAAGCAGTTCGTGGGCGCCACGCGGAGGCTGGGTCAATGAATGATGGATTTGCCCGCCTTCCCAGCCACCTTGTTACGCCCTGATCTCTTCCTTACAACGCAATGCACAGGACGCGGCCGGCTACTTCCGCAACGCACAGCGCAGGGTCGAACCTGCACACAAGCCGGGACTGCAGTTGGCCAGATAGATTTCCCTCAACCTGACCTTGGTTCCCAAGGGCAGGCGCATGACACAGGACTTTTGATGAGCGACATCCTTAATGCAATCCTGGCCCGCAAGGCCGAGGAAATAACCGAGCGTAGCGCGCGCGCGCCGCTGGCCGAGCTGGTCGCGCGCGTGAGCGATGCCTCGCCGGTACGCGGTTTTGCCGACGCACTACACGAGCGCATCGCCAGCGGCGATGCAGCGGTGATTGCGGAAATAAAGAAAGCCAGTCCTTCCAAAGGCGTGATCCGCGCCGATTTCCGCCCAGCGGAAATTGCGATGAGCTATGAATTCGGCGGCGCCGCCTGTCTTTCGGTGCTGACCGACGTGGATTTCTTCCAGGGTGCCGATGCCTACCTGCAGCAGGCCCGTGAGGCCTGCACGCTGCCAGTGCTGCGCAAGGATTTCACCATCGACCCCTATCAGGTCTATGAGGCGCGCGTGCTGGGTGCCGACTGCATCCTGCTGATCGTTTCGGCACTGGAAGACAGCCAGCTGGTCGAGCTTTCGGGGCTGGCCATGGAGCTGGAGATGGACGTGCTGGTGGAAGTGCATGACATCGACGAGCTGGAGCGTGCATTGCAGGTGCCGGTGCCGTTGATCGGTATCAACAATCGCAACCTGCGTACCTTCGAGGTCTCGCTGGACAATACCCTGGCCATGAAGGATGCCGTGCCCAAGGACCGCGTGCTGGTCACCGAAAGCGGCATTGTGGTCGCCGACGACGTAGCCAGGATGCGTGCTGCGGGCGTGAATGCGTTCCTGGTCGGTGAGACGTTCATGCGCGCCGCCGAGCCGGGTGATGCGCTGCGTCAGCTATTCTTCCCGTATGAATGAATCCGCTTCCACGCAGACTTATCCCACTCCGCGCGCCGATGCGCCGGTGGTCGTGTTCGACTTCGACCACACGCTTTACGATGGCGACTCCTTCAGCCACGTACTGGGCTGGTTGCTGAAGCGCAATCCCTTGCGTGTGCTGGTGGCACTGGCGGCAACGCCGCTGCTGGGGCCGATGGTGGCGTTTCTGCCGAGCCGTCGCCGCGGTATTACCGGCTATGTGTGGATTGGAACCTTCGGTTTGCACGGGCGCCGCAGCTTCGACGCCATGCTGGACCTGTACGTGGCTACGCACCAGGAGGAAATCCGCCAGCGCCTGTTGCCGATTGCACTGGACGTGTTGCGTGGGCACCGCGCTTCCGGCGATCGTGTGGTCATCGCCACCGGTGCGCCGCCTGAGCTTGCGCGCGCAATATTGGCCTTCGTGACCCATCAGGACGTGCCCGTCATCGGCACCACGGTCGGGCCACGATTCGGGGCCATGGGTGCGCGGCGCCACTGCCACAACGAGGAGAAAGTGCGGATGCTGGAGGAGCGGGGCTATGGCGACATTGCCGTGGCCTATTCGGACAGCAGCGCAGACCTGCCACTGCTGCAGGCCGCGCGCGCGCCCGTGGTGGTGAACCCCAAGGCCAAGCGGGTGGACATGTTTCGCAAGGTACTGCCGCCGGGAACGCCAATTCTCAACTGGGGTTGCAAGGACCGCGCGGGCCAAGCCGTGGCATAGCGTGCAGCTCGCCCCACGCTAGGGGTGTTGCCGCATGCATCAGCGATCCTCGCAGTGCCTGCTCTAGACCAAACCCAGAGTGGGTGCCTATGCAGTCCTGTAAGACCGAAGCAACCAGGCATCTGGGCCGGCACCATGCACGCATCGGGGGCAGTGCGCCCACGAAGCCGGCTACCCCATTGCAGACGAGAAAAAGGCGGGCCGAAGCCCGCCTTTTTCCCATCCCCAAACTGATGCAGTCAGCGGGTGCCGTACAGGACCACGGTCTTGCCGCGCGCATGCAGCACGCCATCGGCCTGCTGTTTC
>JBDSUI010000096.1:0-8165 GCA_039927795.1 Pseudoxanthomonas sp. | reverse complement strand
CGGCCCGAAGACCTGCGCGTGTACCTGGAAGAAGCTGCCGGCATCTCCAAGTACAAGGAGCGCCGCAAGGAAACCGAAACCCGCATCCGCCACACCCGCGAGAACCTGGACCGTCTTGGCGACCTGCGTGAGGAAATCACCAAGCAGCTGGAACACCTGAAGCGCCAGGCCAGACAGGCCGAGCAATACCAGGCGCTGCAGGAAGACCGCAGGATCAAGGACGCCGAGTGGAAGGCGCTGGAATACCGTGGGCTGGATGGCGACCTGCAGAAGCTGCGGGAAGGCCTGTCGCAGGAAGAAACCAGACTGCAGCAGCTGATTGCCGAGCAGCGCGAAGCCGAACGACAGCTGGAAACCGGCCGCGTCAATCGCGAGACCGCCAGCGAAGTACTTAACAAGGCCCAGGGCGAGGTCTACCAGGTCGGCAGCGCATTGGCCCGTATCGAACAACAGATCCAGCACCAGCGCGAGCTTGGCCAACGCCTGCAGAAGGCGCGTGATGAAGCACAGAACGCACTGAACGAGCTGGGCCAGCACATCAGCGGAGACGAGACCCGGCTGGGCGTGTTGCGGGCCTCTGTCGACGAGGCCGAACCGCAACTGGCGCAGTTTCAGGAAGACGATCACTACAAGCAGGAAGCCCTGCGCGAGGCCGAGGCCAAGCTGCAGGACTGGCAGCAGCGCTGGGAAACCCATAGCCGCGATTCATCCGAGGCATCGCGTGCAGGCGAAGTCGAACGGACCCGTGTTGACTACCTGGACAAGCAGTCGCTGGAAGCTGACCGTCGTCGCGAAGCACTCACCAGCGAACGCAGCGGGCTGGACCTGGACGCGCTGGCCAGCGTGTTCGAGCACGCGCAGCAGCAGCACGAAATCCAGAAGGCCGCACTGGACGGCCTCAACATCGACCTGGAATCACGCAAGCAGTCGTTTGGAGCGTTGCAGGAACAACAACGTGGCGCCCAGTCCGAACTGGCTGAGGTTCGCAAGAACACCCAGGCCGCACGTGGCCGCCTGTCATCGCTTGAGACCCTGCAGCACGCCGCGCTGGGTCAGGAACAGGGAGCCGCAGTGGCCTGGCTGGCATCGCGCGGGCTGGACTCGGCGGCGCGCGTCGGCGAGAAGCTGTCGGTCGAATCAGGTTGGGAAAATGCCGTGGAAGGCGCGCTTGGCCAACTGATCGAAGGCGTGCTGGTAGAGGCGCCGGAAGCGCTGGTCGAAGCGCTGGCTGAACTGGGCGAAGGCCGCATCGCGCTGGTGTCTTCTGCAGACGACGGCGCTACCTACGCGTCCACTTCGCTGGCCGCAAGGGTGCAAGGACCCGCGGCCATCCGCCGCCTGCTGGCGCGTCTGCATGTGGCCGAGGATCTGGATGAAGCGCGCCGCCTGCTGCCGCAACTGGGCGAGGGCGATTCAATCATTACTCGCAACGGTGAGCGCATGGGCGCCGGCTGGGTGCGCGTTCTGCGATCGGGTGCTGCCAAGCAGGGCGCCTTGCTGCGTGAGCGCGATATCCAGTCGCTGCGTGTTGAGATCGAATCGCTGCAGAAGCGCGAAGGCGAGCTGGACCAGCTGCTGAGCAGCTTCCGCGATCAGCTGCTGGCGGCCGAACAGCAGCGTGAGGATGCCCAGCGTGCGCTGTATGTCGCGCACCGCGGGGTTTCCGAACTGGCCGGACAGCTGCAGAGCCAGCAGGGCAAGGTCGAGTCGGCGCGCAACCGCATCGACCGCATCGACGGCGAACTACTGCAGTTGCATGAAACGCTGGAGTCCAGCCGCGAACAGGCGCGCGAAGCGCGTTCGAAGCTGGAAGACGCCATCAGCCGCATGGCCGAGCTGGAAACCAACCGACAGTCGCTGGATGCAGAGCGCCGCCAGTTGGCAGAGGCGCGCGACGCGGCCCGAGATGCGGCCCGCCGCTCACGTGATAGCGCGCATGCGCTGGCATTGACCCTGGAATCGCAGCGCGCCCAGATTGTTTCATTGAGCCAGGCACTGGAACGCATGGGCAGCCAGCGTGGTCAGCTGGATTCACGCCTGGGTGACCTTGCCTCGCAGCTCAGCGAAGGCGACTCGCCGGTGGAGTCGCTTGAGAACGAGCGCCAGGCCGCACTGGAGCAGCGTGTGCTGGCTGATCGCGGGCTGGGCGATGCCAGAGCGGCGCTGGACGGTATCGACAACGATCTGCGTAATTTTGAAACGGTGCGCCACCAGCGCGAAGAACAGTCGCTGGCCCAGCGCGAAGTCATTTCCCAACGCAAGTTGGACCAGCAGGCGTTGAGCCTGAAGGCCGAGCAGCTTTCGGCGGCCGTGCTGAAGGCAGGGTTCGTGCTTGAAGACGTCATCAACAGCTTGCCTGAAGTCGCTGCACTGGCCGACTGGGAACAAACAGTGACCAGCATCGACGGCAAGATGCGGCGGCTGGAGCCAGTCAACCTGGCGGCGATCCACGAGTACGGCGAAGCCTCGCAACGTTCCGAATACCTGGAAGCGCAGAACCTTGACCTGACTTCGGCGCTGGAAACTCTGGAAGAAGCCATCCGCAAGATCGACCGCGAGACCCGCGGCCGCTTCAAGGACACCTTCGACCGCGTTAACGCCGGCGTGCAGGAGCTGTATCCGCGCCTGTTTGGTGGCGGCCATGCCTACCTTGAACTCACCGGCGAAGACCTGCTCGATACCGGCGTAGCCATCATGGCGCGTCCACCCGGCAAGCGCGTTTCCAATATTTCCCTACTCTCCGGCGGCGAGAAGGCAATGACCGCGGTGGCGCTGGTGTTTGCCATCTTCCAGCTCAATCCGGCGCCGTTCTGCCTGCTGGATGAGGTTGACGCACCGCTGGACGAAGCCAACGTCGGGCGCTTCACGGCAATGGTCAAGGAGATGAGCGAGAAGGTGCAGTTCCTGTTCGTCAGCCACAACAAGTCGACCATGGAAGCCGCACACCAGCTCAGTGGCGTTACCATGCGTGAGCCCGGTGTCAGCCGGTTGGTATCGGTTGATCTGGAAGAAGCCACGCGGCTGGCTGGCGCGGCCTGATCGCCGATACGATGATTACAGAACCAATGACGGCAGTCGTGACAAGAGCAGTCCGCATGATCCTGAAAAACCTGATTCCCTCAGCGACCCCCGCGCGGAGAACTACATAAATGTCCGACATGGCTTTGCTTCGACTCGGCATCCTGGTAGCTGGCGTACTGTTGATCGTGGCGATCGTGTTCTTCGGGCGGCCGAAGAAAACGAGCCAGGGCAAGCGCATTGAACCTGGCGAACGTGATGGCGTGCGCCACGAGCCCAGTCTGGCGGGCGAGCTTGCCGCCGATGGGTCTGTCCAGGACTACAGCAGCGATGGGGTTTCCCAACCCGAGCTTGGTTTACCGGGTGCCAGCCTGGAAACCGACCTGGGCAAGCGTCCCAGCCAGGATTTCGACAAGATCGTTTCGCTGTATGTCGCCGCCCGTGCGGGCCAGGTGCTGCGGGGCGAGGACATCGTGGTTGCCGCTGAAAAGACCGGTCTCACCTTCGGCCATATGAACGTGTTCCATCGCCTGGTCGAGAACCACCCCGAGCGTGGCCCGATCTTCAGCATGGCCAACATCCTGCAGCCCGGCAGTTTCGACATGTCCAATATCCGCGAGCTGGAAACTCCCGCCATTGCCTTTTTCCTGACGCTGCCGGCGCCGCTGACCGCGCTGGACGCATGGGAGAAGCTACTTCCCAACGTGCAGCGCATGGCCGAGCTGCTGGATGGCGTGGTGCTGGACGACAGCCGTAATGCGCTGGGCCGCCAGCGCATCATGCATATCCGCGAAGAGTTGCGTGGCTACGACCGTCAGCACGAGGCACCGCCACTGACCAAGTCGCCGCGCTGGTGAAACGTATTGCCTGCTCTCCATGGGAGCAGGAACAGCAGATCCTTCCATGACCACTCCCGACGCCCGCGCCGCCACGTTGCGCCAGCAACTCGAAGACGCCAGCTACCGGTATCACGTCCTTGACGAGCCCAATATCCCGGACGCCGAATACGATTGTCTGCTGCGCGAACTTGAGGGACTGGAAGCTGCGCACCCGCAACTGCTGACGCCGGATTCGCCTACCCAACGCGTCGGAAGTGCACCGTCTGCGAAATTTGCCGAAGTTCGGCACGCTATCCCGATGCTGTCCCTGGGCAATGCGTTCAGCGAAAGCGAAGTACACGATTTCGTGCGCCGCATCGCCGAAAAGCTGAAGCGACCGGTCCTGCAGTTTTCGGCCGAGCCCAAGCTTGATGGCCTGGCCATCAGTCTGCGCTACGAGGACGGGCGGTTTGTGCAGGGCGCCACACGCGGCGACGGCAGCAATGGCGAAGACGTCACCCTGAACCTGCGCACCGTGAAAGCCATCCCGCTACGCCTGCGTGGCAGTGGCTGGCCGTCAGTGCTCGAGGTGCGTGGCGAGGTTTACATGCCACGCGCCGAGTTCGAACAGTACAACCAACAGGCGCGCCTGCAGGGCGGCAAGGTTCTGGCCAATCCACGCAATGGCGCAGCCGGCTCGTTACGCCAGCTGGATCCACGGCTGACAGCGCAACGCCCGCTGGCATTCTTCGCCTACGGCACCGGACTGGTCGAGGGTGGCGCGTTGCCGGACACGCATTCAGCCACACTGGCGCAACTGCGCGAATGGGGTTTTCCGGTCAGCGCCGAATCCACGGTAGTGGAAGGCGCTGCGGGCCTGCTGGCGTATTACCAGAATATCGGCAGCAAGCGCGATGGGCTGGCCTTCGACATCGATGGCGTGGTCTACAAGCTGGACGACCACGCCGGCCAGCGTGAAATGGGGTTCGTCTCGCGTGCCCCGCGCTGGGCCCTTGCGCACAAGTTTCCCGCGCAGGAGCAGTCGACCACGGTCGAGGCCATCGAGATCCAGATCGGCCGCACCGGTGCGGCGACACCGGTCGCGCGACTGAAGCCGGTGCAGGTGGCTGGCGTCGTGGTCACCAACGCAACCCTGCACAACGCCGACCAGATCGCGCGCTTGGACGTGCGTGTCGGCGATACCGTCATCGTGCGGCGCGCTGGCGACGTGATCCCGGAAGTGGCCGGGGTGATGCTGGAGCAGCGTCCGCCCGGCACCACGGCCTGGAGCATGCCGGCGCTGTGCCCGATCTGCAGTTCGCAGATCGTTCGCGAAGAAGGCGAGGCAGTGTGGCGCTGCTCCGGTGAGTTGGCGTGCCCGGCGCAACGCAAGGAAGCCATCCGCCATTTCGCCTCGCGGCGGGCCATGGATGTGGAGGGCCTGGGCGACCGATTGATCGAGGACCTCTCTGACCTGGGCTACCTGCAGTCGGTTGCCGACCTCTACAAGCTCAGCCTTGAAGACCTGCTGGAGATGAAGCGCCGGGTGGACACGCGTGATGGCAGCACGCCCGAGACGGTGAAAGCCGGGAAGGTCGCAAGCAAGTGGGCAAGCAACCTTATCGAAGCTATTGATGTCAGTCGCAAGACCACGCTGGAGCGCTTCCTGTTCGCGCTGGGCATCCAGCACGTCGGCGAAAGCACGGCCAAGGCACTGGCCAACTGGTTCGGCGATCTTCAGCTCATCCGTCATTTGCCCTGGCCCTTGTTCAAGCAGGTGCCTGATGTAGGTGGGGAAGTGGCGCGCGCCATCGGCCATTTCCTGGACCAGCCAGGTAATCAACAGGTCATTGACGAGCTGCTGGCTGGCGGCGTGGTGATTACCGACCAACACCCACCCAGCGTAAAACTGCGCAAGGGTTTGAATCTGGCAGGTCTGCTGGCCGACCTCGAAATCCCCAAGATCACGCGCCTTCGTGCCGAACAACTTGGCAGCGCATTTGCCTCGGCGCAGTTGTTGCTGGACGCGCCCGCTCACCATTTCGTAAGCGCAGGCCTGCCTGCGGATTCAGCCAGCGCGTTGTCAGTGTGGTTGCAACGGCCGCAGAACGCCGACCTGCTGCTACGTGGATTTGACGCAATCACGCGCATCCTGGCACTGGCACCAGCCAGCGAGACGGCTGCGCACGGCCCCATGGAGGGCAAGAGCGTGGTGCTGACCGGCAGCTTGTCGTCAATGACGCGCGATGAAGCCGGCGCACGCCTGGAGGCATTAGGGGCGAAGATTGCCGGCAGCGTGTCCAGGAAGACCAGCCTGGTAGTGGCCGGTGAGGCGGCAGGCTCCAAGCTGGCCAAGGCAGAGGAACTGGGCATTGAAATCTGGGACGAAGCCGCGCTACTTGGCTTTCTGGAAAACCACGCGTGAGCGACATGAAACTGGTTGCAGCTGTTACACAAGTCACGATGTCGTGGACGGTGCAGAAATTCGCGACTTGTTTCGCTGCTGCAAGAAGGCGCTTCCAGCTTGACAGCCTTTGAGCTGGACGCCTTGCGCCTGCGCGCCGCGGTCAATGCGCTGTTCCGCCTGTATTTCGCCGAGCGCGACGTGCTGGAAGTGGAAACTCCGATCCTGTCCGGCGCAGGTAATACAGAGCCGAACATCGAAAGCTTCACCACCACGTTCACCGGTCACGCCGATGCTGGCGCCCGCACGCGCTGGCTGCGTACGTCGCCGGAATATCCGCTTAAACGCCTGCTGGCGGCCGGCATGGGCGATTGCTACGAACTGGGTCGCGTGTTCCGCAATGGCGAAGCCGGTGGCCGCCACAATCCCGAATTCACCATGCTCGAGTGGTATCGGCTGGGCTGGGATCACCTGCAGCTGATCGACGAAACCGTGGCGCTTGTGCAGCGCGCATTGGGGCTGATCCGCCGCCAGGCCGACGTGGTTTCGTTGAGCTATCGCGAACTTTTCCTGCAGGGGGTGGCGCTGGACCCATTCAACGCATCGTTGCAGGAACTGCAGGCACCGCTGACGGCAACGGGCATTGAAGGCACCGGGCTGACACGCGATGACTGGCTTGACCTGCTGCTCAGCCACTACCTGCAACCCGCTTTTCCGACCGATCGCATCACCGTGGTGCGTGACTGGCCCGCCAGCCAATGCGCGCTGGCCCGGATCAGGCCCGGTGATCCGCCGCTGGCCGAGCGTTTCGAGGTCTACCTAGGGCATCACGAGCTGGCCAACGGCTATCACGAGCTGACCGACGCCAGCGAACAGCGTCAGCGTTTTCAGCGCGATCTGGCAGTGCGCGAATCCAGGATCACCTCGTTGCCGCCACTGGACGAACGTCTGCTCGACGCCATGGGCCAGGGCCTGCCTGCGTGCGCAGGGGTGGCGCTGGGTGTGGACCGGCTGCTGATGGCCATGATGGGCACCGACCGGATCGCCGACGTGCTGGCTTTCGCCTTCCACGAAGCCTGAGCCAGCGTGCTGACCTTGCAACCGCGTTAACGGTGTTCATGGGACGCTGGCGCTGTACACAGGGGCGGCTATGTGGATTTCCATCAAATTGTGCGTGGCCATGCTGGCAATCGCCTGGATTGTGCCGGCTGTGGCCGCGCCACCGTCGAGCATGCGCTTTCGTTGCGAATCTGCTCGCAGCCAACCCAAGTACTGCGCGGTCGACACCGGCGACGGCATCACCCTGGTCAAGCAGCTTTCGCGCATCCCGTGCATGCAGGGGCGGAATTGGGATTACGACCGGCATGGGGTGTGGGTGTCCCACCGCTGTCGCGCCGAGTTCATTACCGGACGGCCACCGGCCGTCGAGAGCCCGCCAGCGAGCCGCTCTCTGCAGTGCGGCTCGTCCTCCACCCGGGTCCAGCGCTGTGTGGCCGATACCAGCAAGGGCGTGCGCCTGGTGCGCCTGCTGTCGGCATCCGATTGCGTGGAGAACCGCGACTGGGGCCATGACGCAGACGGCATCTGGACAGCGCGTGGATGCCGCGCTGAATTCTCGCTGGGCCCCGCTGGTGGACCGGAAGTGCCCGCGGCGCCGGCCACCCGACTCACCTGCGAATCAGGAAATCAGCAACGGCAGCGCTGCGAGGTGCTAGTCAAGCATGGGGTGGACCTGATCCGGCAGTTGTCGAAGACGCATTGCGTCGAAGACAGCAACTGGGGCTGGGATGCGGCAGGGGTGTGGGTGGACCAGGGCTGCCGCGCCGAATTCCGGGTGCGCTGAAATGGATGGGCTGAAACTCGTGCGGCCTGTGATCTCTGCGCATGCACGGGTGTTCTAAACTGCGCGCATGAACAATGACATC
>JBDSUI010000095.1:0-10662 GCA_039927795.1 Pseudoxanthomonas sp. | reverse complement strand
TTCCGGGTGGCCGATCTTGCCCGTGATGCCGACCTGCTACCGCTGGTGCGCGAACTGGCGGATCGGTTGCTGGCCGACGCGCCCACCATTGCTGATCGCATCATTGCCCGCTGGGTGGGCGGCGCTGCCCGATACGCATCGGCCTGATCCAATCCGGGTATGCGAGACTCGGGCTTCCACAGGGGCGATGAAACATGACCGACAAGATTCCGCTGCTGATCGACACCGACCCCGGCGTGGACGACGCGCTGGCGCTGCTGATGGCCTTCAACGACCACCACCATGCGCTGGTCGGCCTGACCATTGCTGCCGGCAACGTGGGCCTGGCCCACACCGTGCGCAACGCGCTCAAGCTCTGCGAGATTGCCGGCCGTGAGGATGTGCCGGTGTACGCCGGCTGTGCCGAGCCGCTGCTGCACCCGGCGCTGGATGCTGCGGAGGTGCATGGCCGCGACGGCTTCGGCGATATCGGCTTCATGCCCGCCGTGCGCCAGGCCGAGACCGAGCACGCCGCGCTGGCAATCCTGCGCCTGTCACACCAATACGCAGGCCGTTTGCTGCTGGTCGCGCTGGGCCCGTTGACCAATATCGCCGTGGCGCTGAAGCTCGATCCCAGCTTGCCCCAGCGCATCAAGCGCTTCGTGGTGATGGGCGGTGCAGTCAGCGCGCACGGCAATATCACCGCCGCGGCAGAGTTCAACATCGCATTCGATCCGGAAGCCGCGCATCTGGTGTTCCAGGCGTTTGCACGGTTCGACCTGGCCGACTGGGAAGCCGTGATCACCCATGGATTCCTGCACCCCAGGGCCGAAACCTGGCTGCTGGCCGATTCTCCGCGCGCCCGTTTCTACGAACAGATTTCCCGGCAGACGCGCCTGTGGTCGGCCGATCGTCGCGGCGACCACTGGCATTCCGCCGATGCCCTGGCCATGGCTTACGCGCTGGAACCGGCCGGCGCGCAGGAAGTGCTTGAGCGCCCCGTCGCGGTGGAGCTGTCGGGAACCCATACCCGTGGTGCCACGATCGTCGACTGGAACCGGCAGCACGGCCTGCCAGACAATGCCCGCATGCTGGTGCGCTATGACCAGGCGCGTTTTGAAGCCCTGATCCAGTCCGCGCTGGCGGCGGTTTGAGCGCACCCTTGCGCCCGGCCGGTGGTGCGGGCTAAAATGCCGCTCTTCACTTCCCAGATATCGGTGCCGCCATGAAGGCTGACATCCACCCCGCATACCGCGACGTCGTTTTCCAGGACGTCACGTCAGACTTCAAGATCCTGACCCGTTCCACCCTGGCCTCCAAGGACACGGTGAAGTGGGAAGACGGTAATGAATACCCGTTGATCAAGGTGGAAATTTCCTCCTCGTCGCATCCGTTCTATACCGGCCAGCACAAGGTCATGGATACGGGCGGCCGCATTGACAAGTTCCAGAAGCGCTACCAGCAGAAGTAAGTCCTGCGGTAACGCAAATGCGAACGGCCGTGCCCAGCGCGGCCGTTTTCGTTTGTCGGGCGTGTGAGCTGTGCCAGGTCCTTTGGTCTGATGGCATCGCGCGTCGAGCGACGACTGCAAAACGCCTATGCGATAATCAGCGTCATCCAAGGGTCAAATTTTTGACTCCCGTCACGCGTCGCCGGCACTCCGTGCGACGCCTCCCCACGAAGGAGCGCAACTGTGTCAGAACTCGACCAGATCACGTTGACTGCCGGCGAAAAGTCGGTGGCCATGCCCGTAATCAAACCCACCCTGGGCAACGATTGCGTTGACATTTCCAAGCTGACCAAGGAAACCGGGCTTTTTACTTACGACTCCGGTTTCACCGCCACCGCCAGCTGCAAATCCGCAGTTACCTATATCGACGGCGATGCGGGCGTACTGCTGTATCGCGGCTATCCGATCGAGCAACTGGCCAAGCAGTCCAGCTTCCTGGAAGTGGCCTATCTGCTGATGAATGGTGAATTGCCAACTGCGGATGAGTTCGCAAGCTTCGACCACGAAGTCGCGCACCACACGATGATGCACGAGGCGTTCAAGAACTTCCTCGGCGGCTTCCGCCACGATGCGCATCCAATGGCGATGATGGTCGGCATGGTCGGCTCGATGGCCGCGTTCTACCACAACACCCTGGACCTGGAAGACCCGGAACAGCGGCGTCTGGCTGGTATCCGCCTGATCGCCAAGGTGCCGACGATTGCGGCGGCCTGTTACCGCTATTCGATCGGCTGGCCAGTGCGTTTTCCGCGTAACAACCACGCCTACGTGGACCGTTTCCTGCACATGATGTTCGAAGTGCCCAGCGAGCCGCTGGAGCTCAATCCAGTTGCCGCCAAGGCGCTGGATCTGCTGTTCATCCTGCACGCCGACCACGAACAGAATGCTTCGACTTCGACCGTGCGCATGGTCGGCTCCACCGGCGCCAATCCTTACGCATGCGTCGCCGCCGGCGTGGCTGCGTTGTGGGGACCTGCGCATGGCGGTGCAAACGAAGCCGTGCTGAAGATGCTTGGCGAGATTGGCAGGCCCGAGAACGTGAGCGCCGCCGTGGACAAGGCCAAGGACAAGGAGTCCGGCTTCCGCCTGATGGGCTTCGGCCATCGCGTGTACAAGAACTTCGACCCGCGCGCCAAGATCATCCGTGAGATGACCCACGAAGTGCTGGCCGAACTGGGCGTCAACGATCCGATGCTGGAAGTGGCCCTGCGCCTGGAAGAGGCGGCGCTGAAAGACGACTACTTTGTGCAGCGCAAGTTGTACCCGAACGTCGATTTCTACAGCGGCATCATCTACAAGGCCCTCAACATCCCCACCGAAATGTTCACGGTGATGTTTGCCATTGCGCGCACCGCCGGCTGGGTGGCGCATTGGCTGGAGCAGCAAGTCGATCCGGAAGCCAAAATCGGCCGTCCGCGCCAGATCTACACCGGCTACGCCGAGCGTGACTACAAGGGCATCGACCAGCGTTGAACTGACGGCTGTCCGCAGACAAAAAAAGCCCCGCAATGCGGGGCTTTTTCGTAGTGGCGCCGGTCGATCAGGGCACGCGCGACCCGTCGCCGTCAGGGTCCAGTTCCGGCTCCGACAACAGCTGCTTGAGGGCCGACAGCGAGGCGCGCTTCATGGGCTTTTCGTCCACCCCGGAAAGCGGTGCCTGACGCAGGGCATCGTGTGGCAGGACGGTCAGGTCAAAGTTCAGTCCTTCGGCGCTGAACAGCCACACGGGGAAATCGTCACTGCGTTCCCGGTCCAGCCTGAGGTGCCGGCTGCGCGCATCGGCCGGGATGCCATGTTCGTCCAGGAAGCGGGGCACCGAGTCCGCATCGTCCACATGCAGGTGCAATAAGACCGGCGAACTGGCATCCGCCGTGCCTTCCAGCACCGGCCCCACCAGACGAGGTGAAAATCCCGCCAGGAATTCCAGCGCGCGCAGGGCGGCATCGCGGCGCAGGCCAAGGGCCTGACGTTGCGGCGCGCCGACGAACAGCCGCTGGAACTGGCGCAGCGCCTCTTCTATTTCACGGTTGCGTGGCAGGGACGCATCGTCATGGATGCCCAGGCGCTCGGCGGCCTTGAGCTTGGCCTGGTGGTAGTCGCGAAAACCACCTTCGGCCATCAGGCGGGCGGCTTCGTGAGCCAGCCGATGGCGGCGTTCACGGAGACGGGTTTCGGCATGCTGGCGCGCGTGGTGCATGGTGAGCCTCCGCGACGAATCTACGCAGACTGTAACCGATGCGGCGCTCTGCAACCGTGGCGTAGTCGTCCGCCACGGTTGCTGAAATCAGAAGATGTCGAACGCTGCTTCGTCGGCCGCGGCACTGTCGTCGGTGTTGAAGCTTTCCTCGCCCTGGATGCGCTCAAGATCCTCGATCTTGACCCATTCGGTGGCGCCATTGCTGGTGGTCTGCACCATGCCCTCCGGGGGGTCGTTCTGGGCGATGGGCTTGTCGTTCAGCGCCGCGCGCATGAAGTCGATCCAGATGGGTAGCGCGGCCTTGCCGCCATACTCTCGACCACCCAGGCTGCGGAAATCATCGCGTCCCACCCATACGACGGTGGAATAAGGACCGCCAAATCCGGCGAACCAGGCATCGCGGTGATCGTTGGTAGAGCCGGTCTTGCCGCCAATGTCCTCACGGTTTAGCACTTTGGCTGCGGTGGCGGTGCCGCGCAGGACCACGTCGCGCATCATCGACACCAGCTGGTAAGCGGTGCGGGCATCAATGGCGCGCGGGGC
The DNA here is from genome assembly GCA_039927795.1 of Pseudoxanthomonas sp. Taxonomy (GTDB): domain Bacteria; phylum Pseudomonadota; class Gammaproteobacteria; order Xanthomonadales; family Xanthomonadaceae; genus Pseudoxanthomonas_A. The sequence goes on along the minus strand of JBDSUI010000095.1, from coordinate 6,433 downwards.
GACACGCATGTTGGGATCAACAGGCTTGGGGGCCTCCACCGGCTTCTTCGTCGCTGCGGCAACCGGTTTTGGTTTGCTGCCGCTCTGGCCTGGGCCGAAATCGAATCCGTCCACCACCGTGCTGACCTGGGCCACGCCGTTGCTGCCGCGTCCGCAGGTGGGGCAGGCGGTAGCCGGGTTCTCCTTGAACACCACGCGGCCTTCACGGTCCTTGACCTCGTCGATGAACCACGGCGTCACCAGCGATCCGCCGTTGGCGAAGACGGCGTAACCGCGCGCCATTGACAGCGGGGTAAGTGAGGCGGTGCCCAGCGACATGGACAGATTGGGCGGCAATTGGGCTTCGTTGAAGCCAAATTGCGCAATGTACTTGCGCGCAAAATCAACGCCAATGCTGTCCAGCAGTCGCACCGACACCAGGTTACGCGACTGCACCAGCGCATCGCGCAGTCGCATGGGTCCGCGGAAGCCACCGCCGTCATTCTGTGGTCGCCACATGTGCCCGCGACGATCGCGAAACACCACGGGCGCGTCCAGCACGATCGAGGCGGGATTGAATCCGCGCTCGAAGGCGGCCGCATACAGGAACGGCTTGAAGCTGGACCCGGGCTGCCGACGCGCCTGGGTGGCGCGATTGAACTTGTTACCGGCAAAGCTGTAGCCGCCAATGATGGCCTTGACCGCGCCCGTACCCGCTTCCAGGGAAACCAGCGCGGCCTGGCCGCGCGGAATCTGGTCAATCACATAGGTAGTGGGTGCGGCGTCCAGCGGTGCGATTTGCGGGGATTTGGGCGTTTCGCCTGCCTTGCGTGCAATAACTTTTGGCGTGTCCACCTTGATCCGGACCAGGTCGCCACGCTTGAGCAGCGAGGCGGCGCTCTTGCCGGTCCACTTGCTGGCCGAGGCCGGCAGGGTGACCTCGCTGGCATCGGTCAAGACCACGGTCACACCGCCGTCCGGGTTGGTCCTGGCGACCACGGTCGGTACCAAGCCGTTCTGTGCGGGGATACCCGACAAATGCGTGGCCAGTGCGGCTGCATCGGCATCGGCACTCACCTCAAAGTGCTGCTCGACACCATGCCAGCCATGCCGGTGGTCATACACGCGCAAGCCTTCGCGTACGGCCACGTCTGCGGCCAGTTGCATGGCCGGGTCGATGGTCGTGGTGACGTGGTAACCCTTGGTCAACACTTCGCCGCCGAAGCGCGCAATCATTTCCTGGCGCACCATTTCCGCAACATACGGGGCATACACTTCTACCGGTCGCTCATGGGGCTTGGCGTGGGCTGGCTCGGCCTTGCCCTGCGCGGCCTCGGCCGCGTTGATATACCCGTCTTCCAGCATGCGCTGCATCACGTACACGCTGCGCTCGTGGTTGCGCTGCGGGTTGCTGATGGGATTGCCGCTGGAGGGAAATTTGAGTGCGCTGACCAGGCTCGCGGTCTCGCCCAGGGTCAGCTGGTCCAGTGGCTTGCCGTAGTAGTACTCCGCCGCAGCGGCCACGCCGTAAGCGCGGTTGCCGAAGAAGCTTTTGTTGAGGTAGAGCTCCAGGATCTCGTCCTTGCTCAGCATCTGCTCGATCTTCATCGCCAGCATCATCTCGACCAGCTTGCGGCTATAGCTGACCTCCGAGCTCAGGAACCACTGGCGGGCTACCTGCTGGGTGATGGTGCTGCCGCCGGCAACGCGGCCTTTCTTCAACGTCACCGTTTGCCAGATGGCCCGCGAAGTGCCCTTGGGCGAGACGCCTTTGTGGGTAAGGAAGTCGGCATCTTCGGCGGCTATGAACGCCTGACGGACCCGCGGTGGCACGTTCTTGATGTCCACCGGATAGCGCCGGGTTTCCCCGAACAGCCCGATCAGCCGGCCATCGCTGGCATAGACATACAAGGGCTCCTGCAGCTCTACATTGCGCAGGGACTGGATGTCCGGAAGCTTGGAGGAAACCACGTAATACAGAATTCCCAAGCCAATGGCGCCGAGCAGGAACAGGGCGGTTAACGCGATAATTGCCCAGCGGAGCAGGCGGCGGAAACGGGACATCCGGTCAGATTCCGATTGCAGTATTATTGGCGGCGGAGTATAGATGACGCGGGGTGAGGCAGTCGCGTTCCGGGGGGAAACAGTGACTTGCCGTATATCTTTAGTGAACCGTGACAAGCCGCACAGGCTGGTTAACGGGTATTGCAAGTGGTGAAAAGTTCGTTATTAATGTAAGCCGGAGCTCGACCTGCTTGTCGCGTTCTTTCGGAATGGGGAGATACCGTGGGGCTTATACCTAAAGGCCAGTCGCCGCTTATTGGCGTCGATATCAGTTCGACTGCGGTAAAGCTGCTTCAGCTTTCCCGGGTCGGCAATCGTTTCCGCGTAGACCACTACGCCGTGGAGCCTTTGCCGCCCAATGCGGTGGTCGAGAAAAACATCGTCGAGGTCGAGGCGGTCGGTGAGGCGATCCGCCGCGCGGTCACCCGCGCTGGCAGCAAGGCCAAGTACGCGGCCGCTGCAGTTGCCGGCTCTGCGGTGATCACCAAGATCATCCCGATGCCCGCCGAGCTGGACGAGAACGACCTGGAAGCCCAGGTGGAACTCGAGGCGGTCAACTACATTCCCTACCCGATCGAGGAAGTGAATCTCGACTTCGAGGTGCTGGGACCGATGCCGAACAACCCCGAGATGGTGCAGGTGCTGCTGGCCGCATCCCGCTCGGAGAACGTCGAGCTTCGCCAGTCCGCGCTTGAGCTGGGTGGACTGACTGCACGGGTGATGGACGTGGAGGCTTTCGCGATCGAAAACGCCTTTGCACTGCTGTCCGGCGAACTGCCCATCCCGCACGACGGTGTGGTTGCGCTGGTCGATATCGGCGCCACCATGACCACGCTCAACGTCCTGCGTTCGGGCCGTAGCCTGTACAGCCGTGAACAGGTGTTCGGCGGCAAGCAGCTCACCGACGAAGTGATGCGCCGGTATGGCCTGACCTACGAGGAAGCCGGCATGGCCAAGCGTCAGGGCGGCCTGCCAGAAAGCTACGAAATTGAGGTGCTGGAGCCGTTCAAGGAAGCCACCGTCCAGCAAATCAGCCGCCTGCTGCAGTTCTTCTATGCCGGCAGCGAATTCAACCGGGTGGACCAGATCGTCCTGGCCGGTGGCTGCGCGGCGCTGGTGGGGCTTCCCGAGATGGTGGAAGAGCAGCTTGGCGTACCGACCGTGGTAGCCAACCCGCTGGCACAGATGACCTTGGGTCCGCGCGTGCAAGCGCATGCCCTTGCCCAGGATGCGCCGGCGCTGATGATCGCCACCGGCCTTGCCCTGAGGAGCTTTGACTGATGGCGAAGATCAACCTGCTGCCGTGGCGCGCCGAACGACGCGCCAACCGGCAGCGAGAATTCTACGGAATGCTTGGCCTGGCGGCTGCCACCGGTCTGGTGCTGTCTTTTCTGATCTGGTTCCACTACAGCCAGCAGATCGGTGGCCAGAACACGCGCAACGCGTTTCTGCAGGGCGAAATCCAGAAGGTGGAGGGCAAGATCAAGGAGATCGAAGCGCTCGACAGGCAAAAAGACAGGCTGCTGGCACGCAAGAAGGTCATTGAGCAACTGCAGGCGAATCGTTCGCAGATGGTGCACCTGTTCGACTCCCTGGTTCGCACCATTCCTGACGGTGTAGCCTTGGCCAACATCAAGCAGGAAGGTGAAATCCTGACGCTTGAAGGCCGGGCCCAATCCAATGCGCGGGTCAGTAATTACATGCGCAACCTGGAAGGTTCGGGCTGGATGACCAATCCGGACCTGTCCATCATCGAGGCCAAGGCCGAGGCAGCTGGAACCCCTTCTACCGTAGCGGCCGGTTCCCGTGCGCTGCCTTACGCATTTACCCTGAAAGTGAAGCTGGCCAATCCGAATGCGCCGGACGCCGATGGCAATATGCCGGCTGCCGTCGCGGCGATTCCCGGCACGGAGGTAGCGCCGCTTGCGCCACCGCCCGCTGCACCGGTTGCGCCCGCGCCACAGCCAGTTGCACCGGCTGCTGCCTCGCCTACTGCGCCAGCCCCGGCGGCGCCTGCTGCGGCACCTGCCGCTGCGCCGGCGTCGGGCACGCCAGCTGAAACACCAGCGCCGTCGAATCAGGGGAGGCCGGCGTCATGAGCCAGAAGAAAGTCAAACTCAGCGACTTGGATTTCAACAACATCGGCAACTGGCCGCGGAACCACAAGATCGGGTTCTGCGTCCTGGTCGGGTTCCTGATCCTCCTGCTTTCCTACTTCCTGCTGATCAAGGGAAAGAAGGAAGAGCTGGAAGGCCTGGAGCGTACCGAGTCCCAGTTGCGCACCGACTTCGAGGACAAGGCGGGCCGTGCTGCCAATCTTGAACCCTTGAAGCAGCAGCTTGCGCAGATGGAGCAGGTACTGCAGCAGATGCTGCGTCAGCTGCCCAGCAAGACTGAAATGCCTGACCTGATCGTGGATATTTCGCAGACGGCCCTTTCAAGCGGGCTTGCCAACGAATTGTTCCAGCCGGGTCCGGAGACGCCCAAGGAGTTTTACGCGGAGAAGCCGATCGCCTTGCGCATGGTGGGCAGTTACCACCAGTTCGGAGCATTCGTAAGCGGCGTGGCTTCGTTGCCGCGGGTGGTGATCCTGACCATGCACGACATATCGCTCAAGCCCAGGGATACGAAAGGACGCATCACCGACAACAGCGCGCTTGAGCTGTCCGGTACGGTGAAGACCTATCGCTATCTTGATGAGGAAGAGACAGCGGCACAGGAAAAGAAGGCGGCTGACGAAGCCAAGGCTGCAGGTGGCGCCAATGCTCCCGCGGCTGCTGCCGGGGGTGGTGCATGAACACGTTGCAGGAAGTCAGGTCCAGGCTGGTGCGCGGCGCAGGCTTGACGGCGATGGTGCTGCTGGCGGCCGGTTGCGCACGTGGCATCACAAGTTCACCTGGCGACGCGCCCAATCTTGAAAAATGGGTTATCGATGTGCAGGCACGTCCGGCCCCGGCACTTGAGCCGTTGCCAGTGATGCAGCAGTTCGAGACTTTCGAGTACGCAGCGCAAAGCCTGCGCGATCCTTTCAGTGATGCATGGAGCAACGCCGACAGTGGCGGCCTGCGTCCTGATCCGAATCGTCGCAAGGAAACGCTTGAGCAATATCCATTGGACAGCCTGGACATGGCCGGTACGATCGGCAAGGGCGCCGGATTGGTTGCGTTGGTGATGGCGCCCGACAAGGTCACCTACAGGGTGAGGCCGGGTGCTTATATGGGGCAAAGCGATGGTCGCATCACCAGCGTCCATGAAGATCGCATTGAACTTGTCGAACTTGTGCCAGATGGTGCGGGCGGCTGGCTTGAACGGCCGGCGTCGATTGCGCTTGAAGATCAATGATTAGGGGATACACGATGACCGCTTCGAACGCTCACAGCCTGCTGCCTTGCCGGCGCCTGGCCACTTTCCGGGCCTGCACGCTTGGACTCGCCATCGGCTTGCTGACCCTTGCTGGCACCGCCAGCGCGGCGGCACCCGCAACCGCTGCGCCGGTCGGTCATGCCGATTCCTCGCGGCAGGTGCCTGGAGGCCTGGAGGTCTCAAGCATCGACTTCAAGCGTGGGGAGGCAGGCGCAGGTCGACTGATTCTCCGCTTCAACGGCAAGGGCGCCATGCCCGATCTGCGCAACCAGGGCAACAATGTAGTGGTGGATGTGGGCAATGCCACTCTGCCGGCCGCGTTGCAGAAGCCGATCAATGTGGTCGACTTCGCTACTCCGGTGCAGCGCGTTGATGCGCATAGCGCCGGGGGCGGCACCCAGCTGGTGCTGAGCACCAACGGCCTGTACGAATCCCTGGCCTACCAGACCGGAAACGAATACGTGGTGGAGATCGTTCCCCGGGCGGCAGAGTCGGCTATCGGCGCCTCCAGCGCGGTGGCGGTGGCCGCAGGTTCGGCGCGCGTAGCGACCGCTGCCAAGTCCTTCAGTGGTCGGCCGGTGACGTTCAACTTCCAGGATGTGCCGGTCCGCACGGTGCTGCAGCTCATCGCAGAAGAGTCGAATCTGAATATCGTGGCTTCCGACACCATCCAGGGCAACGTCACCCTGCGCCTGGTCAACGTACCGTGGGATCAGGCCCTGGACATCGTGCTGCGCGCCAAGGGCCTGGACCAGCGCCGCGAAGGTGGCGTGGTCTGGGTTGCTCCGCAGCCCGAACTGGCGAAGTTCGAGCAGGACAAGGAAGACGCCCGTATCGCCATCGACAATCGCGTCGACCTGGTGACCGACTACGTGCAGATCAACTACCACAGCGCTTCCGCCATCTACAAGGCGTTGACCGAAGCCAAGGGCATCGGCAACAGCGGCGGTAGCGGTGGCGGTGGTGGCGCTTCGGAAGAAAACGGCTTCCTGTCGCCACGTGGTCGCCTGGTTGCCGACGAGCGCAC
>JBDSUI010000094.1:0-5513 GCA_039927795.1 Pseudoxanthomonas sp. | reverse complement strand
GTGAGAGCGTGTTGCGCTTACCTGTGACAGGGCGACGGTATCCCCGCGCCACCACTTCGCACCATCAGGCCGCAGCAGCAGGTAGAGGCCGCCGCCGTCGCGCAGCTTTTGTACGGTAGCCGTTGGCTTTGTCTTGCGTATGGCGGTATCGGTAAGCGGCATGGCGGTAACAGGTACTGGCGGTAGGAGGGTTACCGTCAAAGATACCGCCACCAGCACTAGGATTGATGTGGATCACATAGGACGCTAACGGACACAAAAAAGGCCGAAATCCTTGATTTGAACGGAAGATTCGGCCTTTATAGGACGGTGTAAGACGTTCAGATGGTGCGCCTGGAGGGATTCGAACCCCCGACCAATGGCTTCGGAAGCCACTACTCTATCCGGCTGAGCTACAGGCGCACGGGACCGGCATTCTAACGACAAACCGGCCGATCGTCTTTTTCGGCCATCGACAGGCCTGATAGTCTGGTGGCATGGGTGACGAACACTTTCAATCCGCCGGCCTGGCATACGGTCGCGAACGGCTGGGCCAATACTGGAAACTGGTGCGCGGTGATCGCCCGATCGGCGTGCTGCTGCTGCTGTGGCCGACCTGGTGGGCGCTGTGGCTCGCCTCCAGCGGCGTGCCGGCGCTGTGGACGCTGTTCGTGTTTACTGCCGGGGTCTGGCTGACCCGGTCGGCCGGCTGCGTGATCAACGACTATGCCGACCGCTGGCTGGACCCGCAGGTAGAGCGCACGCGCGCGCGTCCGCTGGCGACCGGCGCGGTGTCGGGCCGCGAGGCGCTGCTGGTGTTCGCGGTACTGATGATCGTCGCCTTCGCGCTGGTGCTTACCTTGAACCGGCTGACGGTCTATCTAAGCCTTGTCGGCCTGTTCCTGGCGGCCAGCTATCCCTACCTCAAGCGCTATACCTACCTGCCGCAGGTCTACCTGGGCCTGGCCTTCGGCTGGGGTATCCCGATGGCGTTCGCAGCGGTGCAGGGCAGCGTTCCACCACTGGCGTGGGTCCTGTACGCCGCCAATATCCTGTGGGCGACGGCGTACGACACCTGGTATGCCATGGTGGATCGCGACGACGATATCCGCGCCGGCGCCAAGTCCACGGCGATCCTGTTCGGCGACCTGGACCTGGTTGCCCAGGCCGTGTTGTACGCGCTGGTGTTCGCCGCGCTGTGGATGGTGGGGCGGCAGGCGCAGCTGGGCCTGTATTACTGGGGCGCTTTGGGCATGGCAGCAGTGCTGGTGGTTTACGAATTCCGCATCGCCCGGTATCGCGAGCGCGACGCCTGCTTCCGCGCGTTCCTGCATAACAACTGGGTAGGCGCGGTGGTGTTCGCTGGAATCGCCATGCATTTCGCGCTGCCACGCTGACACGTCGACGCGACCATCATGGCCCTCAGCTATGCCGTGCGCGCATCCGCGACAGGGCCAGGTGCAGCCGGCGTTCAAACCCGCATGCCTATGGTGAAGGCGCGTTTTTAGCTGCGGAGTTCCCATGCAACGAGTTGCCTTGGCATTTGCCGGCCTGCTGTTCACAGGGCATGCCTGTGCGCAAACTGCCCAATCGCTGGACCTGAGCGTGCCGCAACCCGCTCTGTATGCGGCCGACGCTGCCTTGCCTGCGGCTGATCCGCCGGGCACTTACTACGGCGATACCAGCGGCAAGTCTGCCAACGGCCCCCTGGTGCGTGCCGCCGATGACGGCAAAGCCGAGGTCTGGGGCAGCTTCACTACCGGCATTGGCCACAGCAAGGTTTATGGCACCTCGCATTACAACGCGGCCGAGCTCAACGTCAGCACCTCCTTGGGCGCAGGCGAGCGGCCCAACAACGTCAACCTGCAGCTTCGTGTGGAAAAGAGCGACGGCCCCGGCTTTGGCGGCCGCGGTCCGTACCCGTACCGCGGATCGGATCCGTTCTCCCCGCCACCTCGTTAGCCTGGCGCCCGGTCGGTGCCGCGTTCCGCCACTGCGCGGGAAGTGGTCTCCGCCGGCTTCATGGCACGCGTGCGCACACCCACGCATCGACCCGCGCCACCCCGGCCCGACGCAGGCTGGTCGCCGCGGCTTGCAGGGTCGCCCCGGTCGTCATCACGTCATCCACCAGGGCCACGTGCGACGGCAGTGCCGCATTTGTATGCACCGCGAACGCCCGTCGCAGGTTGCGCTGACGGGCACCGGCATCCAGTTCCGATTGCGCCGAAGTGGCGCGCGTGCGCACCAGCAGATCGGCCAGCAGCGGCAACTCCAGGCTGCGCGCCAGTGGCCGGGCCAGCTCCAGCGCCTGGTCGTAACCGCGCCGGCGCAGACGTGATCCATGCAAGGGCACTGGCACCACGGCATCAGGCCGCGGGACCGCACACAAGCCTGTGGCCATCAGCTCAGACAGTAGCCGTCCCGCCGCCAGGTCGTGGTGGAACTTGAGGCGCGGCACCAGCCGGTCCAGCGGAAATCCATAGACAAAGACCGCATGGGTCTCGGTCAACGCCGGCGGCTTCTGCAGGCAGGCGCCGCAGGTGCCCGACTCCGGTAGCGGCAAGGCGCAGCGCAGGCAGGCGCTACGGTTCCAGGGCAAAGCCTGGGTGCAGGCCACGCACAGATCGCGCCCGTCGTGGCCGGCTTCCCTGCAGAGCAGACAGCGCGGTGCAAACATCACGCGGGCGGCCTTGCGCAGCCACCCGTCAACTTTCAGCGCATCCATGCGGTTGACAGCCTCGCTCCCGGTTTCCAGACTGCCCGGACTTTAACGCTGCGAGCCGCCGATGTCCGCTACTGCCACGCCCACGCCCACGCCCAGCCCGCTACGCCATGACTGGCAGCAGGCCGAACTGCTGCAACTGTTCGATCTGCCATTCCCGGAACTGCTGTATCGCGCCGCCAGCGTGCACCGGCAGCACTTTGATCCGGCCCAGGTCCAGGTCTCCACCTTGCTGTCGGTGAAGACCGGCGGCTGCCCGGAAGACTGCGCCTACTGCCCGCAGGCGCAGCGTTACCACACCGGCGTCGACGCGCAGAAGCTGATGAGCACCGAGGCGGTGCTGGAAAAAGCGAAACAGGCCAAGGCGGCCGGCGCTTCGCGCTTCTGCATGGGTGCGGCCTGGCGTTCGCCCAAGGACCGTGACATCCCCAAGGTCGCTGCCATGATCCGCGAAGTAAAGGCACTGGGTCTGGAAACCTGCGCCACGCTGGGCATGCTCAGCGGCACGCAGGCCGATGCGCTGAAGGCTGCCGGCCTGGATTACTACAACCATAACCTGGACACGGCGCCGGACTTTTACGGCCAGATCATCCACACCCGCCAATACCAGGACCGGCTGGACACGCTGGAGCACGTACGCGACGCCGGCATGAAAACCTGCTGCGGTGGCATCGTCGGCATGGGCGAGTCCCGTGCCCAGCGTGCCGGCTTGCTGCTGGCCCTGGCCAACCTGCCGGCGCATCCCGATTCAGTACCAATCAATCGCCTGGTCCAGGTTGAAGGCACGCCGCTGCACGGCACCGCCGAGCTGGACCCGTTCGAGTTCGTCCGCACCATCGCCATCGCGCGCATCACCATGCCGCAGTCCATGGTCAGGCTGTCGGCCGGCCGCGAGTCGATGAGCGACGAGTTGCAGGCGCTGTGTTTTGCCGCCGGTGCCAACTCGATCTTCTACGGGGAAAAACTCCTGACTACCGGCAACCCGGACGTGGAACGCGACCAGGCCCTGTTTGCGCGCCTGGGCTTGAGCCCGATGCCGGTGGCAGTGGAAAGTGGCACGGTGCATGCAGACATCGTCGAAACAGCCGCCTGTGAGCGCGCCGCCTGATTCGTCGCTACCCCGTTTCTCCGCAGCCAAGCCCGCCCCTTCCCCAGCCGACGGAACGCCACGCCGCCATGTCCCGCCCTGACCTGCACGAACGCGTTCACGCCCTGCGCAAGCTCCGCATCGCCCAGGGCCGCGTGCGCGTGCGCCGCACCATCAGCCGCCGCGATGGCGTGCGCGTGGAAGTCGATGGACGCTGGCTGACCGGGTTCTGCAGCAACGACTACCTGGGACTGTCGCAACAATTCGAAGTGGTCAGTGCCTTGCAGGAGGGCGCCTCGCGCGATGGTGTGGGCGCCGGCGCCTCGCATCTGGTCAGTGGCCACCACGCCGCGCACGAGGCGCTGGAGCGGGAAGTCGCGCAGTGGCTGGGCTATCCGCGCGGACTGCTGTTCGGCAGCGGCTTCCTGGCCAACCTGGCCGTGCAACAGGCGCTGCTGCAGGAAGACGGCGACGTCTGCGTGCAGGACCGCCTCAACCACGCCAGCCTGCTGGATGCCTCGTTGCTGGCCGGCTGCAAACTGCGCCGCTACCCGCATGCCGATGCCGAAGGCGCGCTACGCCAGCTGAAGAACGCGCCCAGTGGCGCGGCCATGCTGGCCACCGATGGCGTCTTCAGCATGGATGGCGATGTCGCCCCTTTGCGCGCCTTGACCCTGGCGGCGCGCATGCAGCAAGCGCTGCTGTACGTGGATGACGCGCATGGTGTGGGCGTGCGCGGGCCAGAAGGGCGCGGCAGCGTGGCCGAGGCCAACCTGGGCTGCACCGAAGTACCACTGCAGCTGGTCACCTTGGGCAAGGCGCTGGGCGGCTACGGCGCCGTGGTGGTAGGCGACGAGTCGCTGATCCAGCACCTGTCTGAAACCGCGCGCCCGTATATCTACACCACCGCGCTGCCGCCGGCGCAGGCCGCCGCGACCCTGGTGGCAGTCCGGCACGCGCGCCGCGACGAATGGCGCCGCGACAAGCTGCTGGGTCTGGTCGCGCGTTTCCGCACCGGCGCGCAACGCCAGGGACTGGACTTGATCGACTCCGATTCGCCCATCCAGCCCCTGCTCTGCGGCGGCGACGCCAGCGCGGTCGCCATGGCGGCGGCAATGGAAAGCGCCGGCTATCTGGTGCCTGCGATCCGTCCACCCTCGGTGCCCGAAGGCAAGGCGCGCCTGCGCGTCACCCTGTCGGCCTTGCACCTGGCTGCGGAAGTGGACGCACTGGTCGAAGCGCTGGCGCGTTCGCGCGATGCCGTGCAGCGTGTACGCGGCGCGGCCTGAGCACGATGGGATTGCACATCGAAGTCGCGGGCGAAGGCCCCGCGCTGGTACTGGTGCATGGCTGGGGCCTGCACGGCGGCGTGTTCGCGCCGCTGGTCGAACGCCTGGCTGACACCTTCGAACTGCATCTGGTCGATCTGCCAGGCCATGGCTACAGCCGCGACAGCAGGCTGGACCTGACCCTGCATTCCTGCGTTGCCGAGATCCTGGCGCACACCCCACCAGCGGCCTGGCTGGGCTGGTCGCTGGGCGGATTGTTCGCGCTGCATGCCGCGGCGGTGTCCCCGCAGGTTCGCGCGTTGGCCCTGATCGCGGCGACGCCGCGCTTCGTGCGCGACTCGGATTGGACGGCCGCCGTGGAAGCGTCGGTGTTTGCCCAGTTCGGCCGCGACCTGCAGCAGGATTACCAGGGCACGCTGGAGCGGTTCCTGGCCCT
>JBDSUI010000093.1:0-4026 GCA_039927795.1 Pseudoxanthomonas sp. | reverse complement strand
AAGGCCTGCGGATCATTGTCCACGCCTACCGCCTTGGCCGCGCCCAGCTTCAACGCAGCCAAAGCCAGGATGCCGGAACCACACCCGAAATCCAGCACGGTGGCATCCACCAGCTTGCCTTCGCCGGCCAGTCGATCCAGCCAGCGCAGACACAGCGCGGTGGTCGGGTGGGTGCCTGACCCAAAGGCAAGGCCCGGATCCAGCCGTACCACTGCCGCGTCGGCATGTTCGGCTTCTGCAGGCAGTTCATGATTCCAGGGCACGATGAAAGTACGTGCACCGAAATGCAGCGGCACGTACTGGTCCATCCATGCACGTTCCCAGTCCTGGTCGTCAACGTTACGGAAACTCGCCTGCGACCAGTCAAGCCCCGGATCGAACGCTTCCAGCGCAGCCAGCAAGGCCAGCGCATTGGCTTCTGCGGGAAACAGAGCGGTCAGCACCAGTGCGTGCCACAACGGCGTCTGGCCTACGCCCGGTTCCAGGATCGCGTGCTCGTTGCTGGTGTCGGCATCCGCATCCAGCAGCGTAACGGCAAGGGCACCGATGTCCTCCAGTGCAGTTTCGTAACGCGGCTGCTCGGATTCACTGCAGCGGAGGGAAAGTTCCAGGTAGGGCATGGTTGAAGTCTTGGGGAGGGTGGGACGGGCGGACGCTGGGATGCGCTACGGGCGGGTGTTACGGGCCGAGCAGCGGCGCGGCATCCACTTCCTTGTAGCCGCGCGCAACATTACTGGCGAAAGTCAGGGTGACAGACTTCGCCGCGCTGGTTGTGAGGTCGAAATTGCGCACGCCAGTTGCCGCACTGCCAACTGCCGCGGCTGCGCGCGGTGCTTCAAGTTCAGTGCTGTCGGCAGCGCCCTGTTTGCACGCGGCCAGCGCCACCCAGACAGCGACACACAGGACCAGGACTTCAAGCGTCATGCTGAAGTTCTTTTCCAACGAACGAGTGGGTCAGGGGCGTGACTCACACCAATGCTATGGATTTGTTCTTGCGTGCCGCCAGCCGCTTTTCCAGGTAATGGATGTTCTGCCCGCCAGCCTGGAAGCCAAGGTCGCGCATGATGTCCTGCTGCAGCGGGATGTTGGTCTTGATGCCGTCGACCACCATCTCGCTCAACGCCACGCGCATGCGGGCAATGGCGGTTTCACGATCCGGGCCGTGCACGATCAGCTTGCCGATCATTGAATCGTAGTTGGGTGGCACGCGGTAGCCGGTGTAGATGTGGGTGTCGACGCGCACGCCGGGACCGCCGGGCGGATAAAAGCCGGTGATCAGGCCGGGGCTGGGCGCGAAGGTGTCCGGGTCTTCGGCATTGATGCGGCATTCGATGGCGTGGCCACGCAGCACGATGTCGGACTGCTTGATCGACAGCCTTTCGCCGCCGGCGATGCGCAACTGCTCGCAGACCAGGTCAATGCCGGTGATGCGTTCGGTGACCGGATGTTCAACCTGGATGCGGGTGTTCATCTCGATGAAGTAGAAGTGGCCGTTCTCGTACAGGAACTCGAACGTACCTGCGCCGCGATAGCCGATGCGCAGACAGGCGTCCACGCAGACTTTGCCGATTTCGTTGCGCTGTTCTTCGCTGATGCCGGGCGCCGGTGCTTCCTCGACCACTTTCTGGTGGCGGCGCTGCATGGAGCAGTCTCGCTCGCCCAGGTGGATGGCGCCACCCTGGCCGTCGGCCAGCACCTGGATTTCCACGTGGCGCGGATTCTCCAGGAATTTTTCCATATAGACCTGGTCGTTGCTGAAGGCAGCTTTGGCTTCAGCCTTGGTCGTGCTGATCGCGCTGCTCAGCGTGCCTTCGGCGTGGACCACGCGCATGCCACGCCCGCCGCCGCCGCCGGCCGCCTTGATGATGACCGGGTAGCCGATCTCGCGGGCGATGCGGGTATTGGTGACGATGTCGTCGTCCAGCGGGCCGCCGGACCCGGGCACGCAGGGCACGCCTGCGGCCTGCATGGCGCGGATCGCTTCCACCTTGTCACCCATCAGGCGGATGGTGTCGGCCTTGGGGCCAATGAAGATGAAGCCGGATTGTTCGACGCGCTCGGCAAAGTCGGCGTTTTCGCTGAGGAAGCCGTAGCCGGGATGGATGGCCTGGGCGTCGGTGACTTCGGCGGCGGCGATGATCGCCGGCACGTTCAAATAACTTTCGCTGGACGGCGCCGGACCAATGCAAACCGATTCATCGGCCATCGCCACGTGCTTGAGGTTCCGGTCCACGGTGGAATGCACGGCCACCGTGCGGATGCCCAGCGTATGGCAGGCGCGCAGGATACGCAGCGCAATCTCGCCACGATTCGCGATTACTACTTTGTCGAGCATGGTTCTTTTTCCTTGAAGTTGTCCGGACCGCGAGCCAGCGACAAAGCCGCCGACATGCCCCGCTTACCCGATCACGAACAACGGCTGGTCGAATTCCACCGGTGAGCCGCTTTCGGTCAGTACGGCCAGCAAGGTGCCGGAGACGTCGGCTTCAATCGGGTTGAACATCTTCATTGCCTCGATGATGGCCACGGTCTCGCCGGCTTTGACCGGCTGGCCGATGCTGACGAAGGGAGGCTGGTCCGGCGAAGGCGAGGTGTAGAAGGTGCCGACCATGGGCGCGCGCATCACGTGGCCATCGGGCTGATCACTGCCGCCGGGCTTGGCGCTGCCACCGGTCGCCGACTCGGTGGGTGATGCCATTGGCATGGGGGCGGCGGCGCGCTGTTCGTAAGGCGCGGGCGCGTACATCTGCGGCTGCACGGCATAACTGCCCTTGGGTACGCGCGCCAGGCGCACGGATTCCTCACCTTCCTTTATCTCGATCTCGGAGAGGTTGGATTCTTCCAGCAGGTCGATGAGCTTCTTGATCTTGCGCAGGTCCATGGTGGCCTCTGTGGTTGGATGCCCGCGCCGTTGCCGGCAGGGGCGGGATTGGAGTGGGGAGAAGTCAGGCGGGAAGACGCTTGAGGGCCGCTTCCAGCGCATAGCGGTAGCTGTCGGCACCGAAACCGCAGACCACGCCCACGGCCAGGTCGCTGAAATAGCTGTGGTGGCGAAACGGTTCGCGGCTGTGCGGGTTGGACAGGTGGATTTCGATGAACGGGATCGCCACCGCGGCCAGCGCATCGCGCAGCGCGACCGAGGTGTGGGTGAAGGCAGCCGGATTGATCAGTACGAACGCGGTGCCATCGTTGCGGGTGGCCTGCACGCGCTCGACCAGCACATGCTCGGCATTGGACTGCAGGCTCTCAAGCTGGTGGCCGGCAGCGCTCGCCTGTGCATTCAGCGCGGCGTTGATGCTTTCCAGCGTGGCACGGCCATAGACTTCAGGCTCGCGGCTGCCAAGCAGGTTCAGGTTGGGGCCGTGCATGACCAGCAGCTTCGCCATCGGGGACTCCAGCAGAAGCGCCGCAGTCTGCTTGAAGACGCCAATGCTGTCCAGTTCGCAGAAGTTACAGGCGATTTAAGCGGTCATTTGAATTATCGGTGCGATGCAGCCGATGCTTTGTCGGTGCGGGCCCGGACTTAAGGCGCCGCCCAGCGGTCGATTTCGTTCTGCACGAAGGGTCCGACCTTTTGCTTCAACACGGTGCCATCGGCGCTGACCAGCACCGAGTACGGCAGCACGCCCTTGCGGTTTCCCAGCCACACGCTGGCGTCGGCCGGGCCCGGCGTGTCGACGAGGATCGGGTAGCTGACCGGCACCCGGCCCAGGAATTCACGGATATTTGCAGGGGTATCCAGCGCCAGCCCGATGACCTGCGTGCCTTGCTGGCCCTGGGCACTGGCAAAACGCTCGAGCTCGGGCATTTCCTCGATGCACGGCCCACACCAGCTCGCCCAGACATTGATAAGCAGGGGGCGGCCGGCGTAGACGCCCGGCAGTGTCTGCAGCTGCCCGTCCAGCCCGGGAAGCCGTATCGACGGCATCGCGTCACCGGGGCTGACCGGGTGCACCCCGGTTGGTGGCTTCGGGGCGGAGGCATCCATGGCGGCCTGCAGGGCGCGCTGCCCGGCCTGGGTCCGTA
>JBDSUI010000092.1:0-2874 GCA_039927795.1 Pseudoxanthomonas sp. | reverse complement strand
TCGGCGAACAGCGGGCAGAAGTCCGACAGCGGCGAAGGCGCAATCACCACGCCGCCGGCATGCTTGCCCGCATTTCGAGTCAGGTCTTCCAGCTGCCGTGCCAGGTCCAGCAGGTCACGCACGTCATCTTCATCGCGATAGCGGTCAATGAGTTCCTGCGAGGCCATGGTCGGGTTGCCTTCGCCCATGGCGTCGGCCAGGGTGATGCCCAGGGTCATCGGGATCAGCTTGGCAATGCCATCGACCAGGCCATACGGAAAGCCGAGCACGCGCCCGGTGTCGCGCACCACGGCCTTGGCGGCCATGGTGCCGTAAGTGATGATCTGGCTGACCCGGTCGCGACCGTATTTCGCGGCTACGTAGTCGATGACTTCGTCGCGACGGTCCATGCAGAAGTCGATGTCGAAGTCGGGCATCGACACGCGTTCCGGGTTGAGGAAGCGTTCGAACAGCAGGTCGTACGGAATCGGGTCCAGATCGGTGATGCCCAGCGCCCAGGCCACCAGCGAGCCGGCACCGGAACCACGGCCCGGGCCTACCGGAATGCCATGGTCCTTGGCCCAGTTGATGAAGTCGGCAACGATCAGGAAGTAGCCCGGGAAGCCCATGCGGGCAATCACGTCCACTTCCAGGTCCAGGCGCTCGCGATACGTGGCTTCGGTGTGGCCGGCAGCGATCGGATTCTTCAGCAGGCGCTTGTCCAGGCCGGCATGCGACTGGCTGCGTATCCAGCTGTCCAGGGTTTCGTTGCTGGGCACCGGGTAGGCGGGCAGCGCGTACTGGCCCAGGGTCAGTTCAAGATTGCAGCGCTGCGCCAGTGCGTAGGTGTTGTCGATCGCATCGGGCACGTCGGCGAACAGCGCGGCCATCTGTTCCGGCGATTTCAGGTATTGCTCGGCACTGTATTCGCGCGGGCGCTTGGGGTCGTCCAGCACGCGTCCGGTGGAAATGCAGACGCGTGCCTCGTGGGCGTCATAACCGTCGCGGTCCAGGAAGCGCACGTCGTTGCTGGCGATGACCGGCAGGCCGCGCGTGGACGCGGCATGCAAGGCAAACGCATTGAAGGCGTCTTCACCATCGCGCTGGGTACGGGTTATTTCCAGGTGCAGGTTCTCGCCGAAACTGCGCTGCAGGTCGGCGAGATGCTGCTCGGCGTGCTCATGACGTCCTGCGGCGGCCAGGCGGCCGGCATAACTGTGGCGCCCGACAATGGCGAAGAGGCCCGCGCAATCCTCGGCCAGCCATTGCGGCGTGATCGCCACGCCGTCCATCTGGTGGCCTTCCATCCATGCGCGTGTCAGCAATCGCGACAGCGACAGGTAGCCGGTGTGGTCGCGGCACAGCAGCGTCAACTGCCAGGGCGTTTCCTTGCCGTCGACAATGCTGATGTCGGCACCGGCGATGGGCTTGATGCCCACCGATTCGGCGGCCTTGTAGAACTTGATTAGCGCGAACAGGTTGTTGCGATCGGTCACTGCCAGTGCCGGCAGTTTCATTTCTACCGCACGACTCAGAAGATTGGGCCGTTTGGCCTTGTCCGGGCGCGCCTCGTCCGGCTTTTCAGGCACACGGATGGTCGAATCCGCAAGAGAGAATTCGGTGTGCAGGTGGAGGTGGATGAAACGGGAGGACATACCGCCATCAGGGTAGCGGGCAGGGTGGGGTGGAACAAGGCTTGACAGGTCGCGGCGAAGGCCTGGCGTTGCGGCATGAGGGGTCAAAAGATCCGCGAAAGTCCTCGAAAGTGAAATCGACCATTGACCGGTGCTGCATATCCTGTTGAACGGGGGCAATCCATCACGTACTGGCTCGTAGTTGCATCGGTGACCACGGTCGTATCCGTGCCCAGGGCGAAGCTGGCCGACAAGCCGGGTCAGGCGCTGCCACCGCAGAGGCAAGCGAAGGGGGCGACGATAAGAATCGGCGGATGCTGTGCACGCCGGGACCAGTGCGCCAGTGCTGTGGGCATGACCCATTCTTTTTTTGAGTGAACTGCCTGCGTGCGCGGGAACGCCTGATACCGAAGTCCAGTTGATGATGAACGCCGACGGGCGCCGAGAAAACCGGCGGTAGCCGGATATACAGCAACACCCCTTTGCCCTTGTCATGGCCACGGAGCCATTACGCAACGTCGGCGCCATGAAGGCAAAGACCTTCACGTTGATCTAAGACCAAAGACAAACCAGCGCAATCAAGTACAGATTTCCAGTAGTTGCGGGTTTGGATTTCCGACGGGCAGCGATGCCTGTCGCGCCAGCCTCAAGTAAGGCGCGGGCTGATCTCGACTGCGGCTGTGCTGCCGGCATTGAGTGCCAGCGCGCGACGCACCGGGGCGAAACTGCGGCGGTGCTGAAGGCACGGGCCATGCCTGGCCAGCGCGGACAGGTGTACGGGCGTGGCATAGCCCTTGTGAATGGCGAAGCCGTATTCCGGATACATGTCGTGCATGGATACCATCAGGCGGTCGCGGGTGACCTTTGCGACGATGGAAGCGGCCATGATCGCGCGATCAAGCCGGTCGCCACCGATCAGGGTTTCACCACGGCATGGCAGGCCCTTCGGCAACGCATTGCCATCGATGCGTGCCAGTCCCGCGACGTGCGCCACGCCTTCGACCGCCTTGCGCATGCCCAGCATCGTGGCCTGGTAGATATTGATTCGATCAATCTCTTCAGCTTCAACCAGCACCACGCACCAGGCCAGCGCACGTTCAACGATGCGCGCATAAAGCACTTCGCGGCGCGCGCTATTGAGCTGCTTGGAGTCGTCAAGGCCGTTGATGCGGGGACGTGCCGGGTCGAAGACCACCGCGGCCACTGCCACCGGACCAGCCAGCGGGCCACGGCCGGCTTCGTCCACGCCTGCGACCAGCAA
>JBDSUI010000091.1:0-10501 GCA_039927795.1 Pseudoxanthomonas sp. | reverse complement strand
GGGCACAGAGCGGTGACGATGCGGTGGTCACCGAGGCCGGCGGCGAAGGCATCCAGCGGGATGGTCAGGTCGCTGGAATACACGCCCAGGCTGGACAGGGTGCCGCCCGGGCGCAACACGCGCAGGGCCGCTTCAAAGGTCTGCTGGGTGCCCAGCGCCTCTATGGCGACGTCCACGCCACGTCCCCGGGTCAGCTGCATGATCTGTTCGACCACATCGCCCTGGCTGGCATCGACCACATGGTCGGCGCCCAGCTTGCGTGCCATCTGCAGTCGGCCGGCCAGCATGTCCACGCCAATCACCATGCTGGCGCCGCTGAGCTTGGCCCCGGCGGTGGCGCACAGTCCGATCGGCCCCTGCGCAAACACGGCCACGGTGTCACCAATGCGGACCTTGCCGTTTTCGGCGCCGCTGAAGCCGGTGGACATGATGTCCGGGCACATCAGTACCTGTTCGTCGGTCAGGCTATCGGGCACCGGCGCCAGGTTGACCATGGCGTCGGGCACCAGCACGTACTCGGCCTGGCAGCCGTCAATCGTGTTGCCGAATTTCCAGCCGCCCGTCGCCTTGAAGCCGTGCTCGGTGCCGGCGCCGTCCTGCGAATGCTGGCCGCACAGGCAGGCATTGCTCCAGCCGCTGGGGGTGATGGCCCCGGCAATCACGCGCTGGCCCTCGTGGTAACCGGTCACGGCCGA
The DNA here is from genome assembly GCA_039927795.1 of Pseudoxanthomonas sp. Lineage (GTDB taxonomy): Bacteria > Pseudomonadota > Gammaproteobacteria > Xanthomonadales > Xanthomonadaceae > Pseudoxanthomonas_A. The sequence goes on along the minus strand of JBDSUI010000091.1, from coordinate 9,806 downwards.
GCCCAGCTTCTCGATCACGCCAACTGGCTCATGGCCAATGGTCAGGCCACGCGCGACAGGATATTCGCCCTTGAGGATATGCACGTCGGTCCCGCAGATGGTGGTCGTGGTCACCCGCATCAACGCATCCAGCGGCCCCACCTCGGGAATGGGCTTGTCATCCAGCACGATGCGATTGGGTTCTACGAAGATCGCGGCTTTCATCATGGCCATGGGGGTGCTCCGGATGCAGGGGGGAGCATCACCATAGGCGCATGGTTGTCAGGAGTTGTTGAGCGAGATCAAGTGGGCGGCCGCTCGGATGCAGCTATGGACGGAATGCGATCAGGGGGCGTAGCCCGGGTGGCTACCCAACGTCATCCATATCGTCGAGGAAATACATCGCGTCCTGCGTGTAATCGACCCACGGCCGAGTAGTCACGACGTAGCCGATACGGTTGACGAAATGAAAGCCGGGGGTCGCGTACCAGTTTCCGTCCTCGTCGTCGCCGGACTCGACCACCGTCCAAACGTGATCTTCAGGATGCGTGCGAGCTTCATCGAACTCCATAAGACCGCCGTCTACGGCGTGCTTAACACCCCAGATCTCCCAGAATTGATCTTCCGAAATGAGCATTGCTGCTGTCGAGCTCGAGTAAAGGCGGACTGCAGATTGTCAGGGGCGCTAGTCGCATAAACCGCGAAAGCTGAAGGTATCCTGGTCGAGCCCGAAGCGGGCCGCATTTGGGAGCGACGAGTGTCGACTGATTTGCCCTCTGGGTTCTACGATCTTCTACTTACCGATGGAACCAGTCGCTCGATCGACGCCTCCGTAAGTAAGACGCGTCTACTGGACGTTGCGGAAAGCGCGCGACTGGCGGAAGTGCTGCACAGGCAGCTATCTGGTGTTCTTAACGACCTTGCCGACGGCGAGTCGATCCAACCGCAATTGGCGTTGGTCAATGGCCTCCTTGCCGAGCTTCGGCGAAAACTATCACCGGAAGATGCCCTGGCACTCGATTTGATCGCCGACCCGCCGGAAGTATTGACGTCCGTGCTTCGACGCGGGTTCCACCAAGAGCCTCCACAGACAGGACTTACAGCACCTTGGCTGTTCACTGCGGGGAAAGGCACTCCCTCCCTACTAAGTGAAATCAGACGGGAACTAAGCGCCGCCGAGCAGGTGGACATCCTGGTCAGCTTCATCACCGTCTCTGGCGTGCGCAAGTTGCGTGACGTGCTGACGCGGACCACTGCGGTCGGCGCGGACGGAATACCTCCGCTCCGCATTCGTGTCCTCACCACGACATACATCGGCGCGACCGACGCCGCGGCGGTAGACGAACTGGCCCGCTTGCCGGGTTGTGAAGTGCGCGTGTCGCTTGACGGCCGCCGGACGCGGCTGCATGCCAAGGCTTGGATCTTCCATCGGGACACCGGCTTCGGATCCGCCTACGTGGGCAGCGCGAACCTAACCGGCGCGGCATTGGCTGGAGGTCTTGAATGGACGGTCAAGTTCACCGAACGCACCCAAGGAGAGTTGTACGCGCGAGCGATCGCGCACTTCGACACACTTTGGGAGGACCCCGAGTTTCAGTATTACGACCCGTCTAACGCGGAGCATCGCTTCGCGCTGGAACGCGCCTTGGGCCGAGAGGCGGGCGGTGGCCAAACCTCGCTGGTTTCGTTCTTCGAACTTCAGCCCAAGACCTATCAGCAAGACATGCTGGAGCAACTGGCGAATGAACGACTTCACGGGCGAATGCGGAACCTGGTCGTTGCGGCAACCGGTACCGGCAAGACCGTGGTCGCCGCATTCGACTACCGCCGCACGTGCCAAGAGCTTCACAACAGGCCGCGGTTGCTGTTTGTGGCGCACCGCATCGAGATACTGCAGCAGGCTTTGCGCACCTATCGCGAGGTGTTGCGTGATGGCGGATTCGGGCAACTGCTAAGCGGAAATTATTCCCCGGATAATTACGACCATCTGTTCGCCACGATCGACAGTTTGACATCCAGGCGACTTGTCGAGACGCTGGGTCCGGATTACTGGCACACCGTGGTGATTGACGAATGCCATCGAATGGCCAGCGATCGTTTCGATACGCTGGCAACCAGCATTCAGCCGAAGATCCTGCTTGGTCTCACGGCGACGCCCGAGCGAACCGATGGCCAGCCGATCACCCACTACTTCAATTCGCGCCCGGACGGCAGTCCCGCCGTAGAACTGCGTCTGTGGGATGCATTGGAATTACAGTTGCTTGCCCCGTTCGAGTATTACGCCTGCGATGACGAGACCAATTTCTCTGACGTGCCATGGAACCGGGTTGGTGAACAACAAGCCATTGCCGCGCTTGTCAGTAACAACGACGTGCGGGCAAGACTGGTGCTGCGTGAATGGCATCGCCTGAGTTCGGACCCGCGCGCTGGGCGTGCACTGGTGTTTTGCGTCTCCGTCGAGCATGCCATGTTCATGGCTGCCTATTTTAATCGAAGCGGCTTACCTGCCTTGTGCGTTCTGGGAAGCACTCCGAGCGACGAGCGCGTCCGCGCGCGACAGCGACTGGAATCGGGCGAGGTGTGTGCGCTGGTCACGGTCGATCTGTTTAATGAAGGTATCGACCTGCCAATGGTCGACACGTTGCTGCTGCTTCGTCCAACACAGAGTTCGCTTTTGTTCCAGCAACAGCTCGGACGCGGCCTACGACTCAACCCAAACAAGGAAAGCTGTCTGGTTCTGGATTTTGTCGGCCTGCACAACGCCGAATTCAGGTACGACCGCTTGCTTTCGACGATTACCGGCCAGTCGAGGCGAGAGCTGATCATCAGCCTGGAACACGAATTTTCCACGCTTCCCGCAGGTTGTCACATCCAGTTGCAACATCAGGTTCGAGAGCGAGTGTTGGCCAGTTTGCGAAGCCATGTGCAGCAACGCTGGCGCTATCTAAAATCTGAGCTACAGGGCCTGACGTCATTGCGCGGTGCGCCTCCGACGCTGGGCGAATTCATCCATGAACAAGGCCTCGCCTTGTCCGATGTCTATCGCGACGGCTCCCGTGCGGGTTGGTCATCGCTCAAGCGCGACGCGGGCTTGCTGGTCGCCGAGCTTGGCCCCGAAGAAGATTATTTTTCCAAGCGGCTTGGCAGCCTATGCCATCGCGACGCTCCCAACCAAATCGAGGCTCTGCGATTAGCCGCCGATGTTGCGGCGTCTCCCGGCGTAGCGCTCAATGACCGCGACGCGGCGCTCGTGCAAATGCTGGCTTATCAGGTCGATGGCACGAGCAACCGAGTCGGCGGCCCGCACCCGTTCCTGGCACGTCTTGCCGAAAACCCCAACACGATCAAGGAGCTTCGAGAGCTGGCCGACGTACTCGAGACGCAAAGTACGCTGCCCAACGTGGCGTTGCCTGGAATGGAAGGCACGCCTCTGGTGCTGCACGGTCACTATGAATCTCGGGAGATCCTTACCGCGGTTGGTTGGCTGACCGAAACCGCTCGCCCGGCATCACGCGAAGGCGTGCTACGACTCACCGATAAGCAGATAGAACTGATGTTCGTTACGTTGGACAAGAGCAGCGGATACCACGAGACAGTCAACTATCACGATTACGCCATCAGTCCGAGCCGCTTCCACTGGCAGACCCAGAACAGTGCAGCACCGGATACGCCCATGGGCAAGCAGTACTTGGGCAGCCCCGACAACGGTTGGAAATTTCAGCTATTCACCCGAACCCACCGCGATGCGCCGTATGTTGCATGCGGTCCGGTCACACTGAAGGAGTCGACGGGTTCCCGCCCCATGAACATCGTATGGGAACTCGCCACTCCGCTGACCGCGCGGCTCTTCCGGGACTTCAGCATCTTGCGCGGCGGTTAGGCTTTTCCGGGTGGCGTAGCTGCGCCAGCCCGTAGGATGGGTGGAGCGTAGCGATACCCATCGCTCTTCTGTCCGAAGCGATAGATCCCCGGACTCATCTCACGGTTCCGACGGTTTTGCGGATTGTCGCGATCGCCGGGACTTGCGGGATTTTCCAACGCGACGCCCCAATGGGCGGGCAGCCAGCCCTTGGCCACGTAGCGCTGGAAAGTCGAGTACGGCCATTCCACCACGCGCGTGACATGGCCATGCTTCACTGGATTGAAGTGGACGTAATCCACGCATGTCGCCAGGTCGGATTCATCGCGGACCAGGTGTTCCCAGTACCGGCGCTGGCAGATGCCGCGTTCGCCCCTTTCCTTCCGGCTGTCGCCTCGGCGCTCGCCGTGAGGTACATGGTGGGAGAACCACGTCTTCAGCAACGGCCAACGCAATGAATAATTGCTATCGCCGCTTGGCAAGGTCCAGATGGTATGCAGGTGATCAGGCATGACCACCATCGCGTGGATGTAGAACGGAGGCCGGCTTTGCACATAACCCATGGCCTCGCGCAACGTATCGATGCGCCCGACCAATAGTCGGGAACCTCGCTCGGCCAGCTTGACGGTGAAGAACCAGGCCGAGCCGGGCGCGTGGGTGCGACGGTAGTTGGTCATCCATGACCTCATGTTTGTTTTGCGATGGCGTTGATGGGTATTGCTGCGTTCGACCCATCCTGGCCGGGTCGCCGAATACAATGAAGCCATCCCCCATCCCGAAACCTCTATGTCCGACCGCATCCGCAGTTCCCTTTTCCACGACCGCCTGATGTCTGCCACCGATGCCGCCGCGCTGATACGGCCTGGCGACACCGTGGCCATGAGCGGGTTTACCGGGGCGGGGTATCCGAAGGCGGTGCCGCAGGCGCTGGCGGCGCGGATGGAGCTGGCGCATGCGGCGGGGCAGGCGTTCCGGGTCAAGCTGCTGACCGGTGCCTCGACCGCGCCTGAACTCGATGGTGCCTTGGCCAATGTCGGCGGCATGGAGTTGCGCCTGCCTTATCAATCCGACCCCGCCACGCGCGCGCGCATCAACGCCGGCGAGATGGAATACATCGACCTGCATCTCAGTCATGTGGCCCAGTACGCGTGGTTCGGCTTCTTCGGCGACATCGACGTGGCGGTGATCGAAGTCGCCGGCATCCTCGAGGATGGACGGCTGGTGCCCTCGTCTTCGGTGGGCAACAACAAGACCTGGCTTGACCAGGCCGACAGGGTGATTCTGGAGGTCAACCAGCGCCAGTCGGCCGGATTGGAGGGCATGCACGATATCTATTACGGCACTGCCCTGCCGCCGGACCGCAAGGCGATCCCACTGCTCAAGCCCGACGACCGCATTGGCGAAGCGTACCTGCGCTGCGACCCGGACAAGGTCATCGCCGTGGTCCGGACCGACGCCCCGGACCGCAATTCCGCCTTCGCCCCGCCGGATCCCAACTCGCAGGCGATTGCCGCGCACCTGCTGGAGTTCCTGGCCCACGAGGTCAAGCGCGGGCGCCTGACCCCGCAGCTGCTGCCGTTGCAATCAGGTGTCGGCAACATCGCCAACGCGGTGCTTGCCGGGCTGGCCGGTGGCGGCTACCGCGACCTCACCGCGTTCACCGAAGTCATCCAGGACGGCATGCTGGGACTGCTCAAGCAGGGCGTGTTGCGGATGGCCTCGGCCACTTCGTTCTCGCTGAGCCCGGCGGGCATCGAGGAGTTCGACGCAAATGTCGACTTCTACCGCAAGCGCATCGTGCTGCGCCCGCAGGAAATTTCCAACCATCCCGAACTGATCCGCCGGCTCGGCTGCATCGCGCTCAATGGAATGATCGAAGCCGACCTGTACGGCAACGTCAATTCCACCCACATCGCCGGCAGCCGGATCATGAATGGCATCGGCGGCAGTGGCGACTTCGCCCGCAACAGCTACCTGTCGGTGTTCATGGCGCCCAGCGTTGCCAAGGGCGGTACGGTGTCGGCCATCGTGCCGATGGTCAGCCATGTGGACCACACCGAACACGACACCATGGTCCTGGTCACCGAACAGGGCCTGGCCGACCTGCGTGGGCTGTCGCCGAAGCAGCGCGCGCAGGTGGTGATCAACCGCTGCGTACATCCGGATTTCCGCCCGCTGCTGCAGGACTACTTCGACCGCGCCTGCCGCCAGGGCTACGGCCAGCACACCCCGCACCTGCTCGGCGAAGCGCTGTCCTGGCACCAGCGCTTCATTGAAACCGGCAGCATGCGGGTCGGTTGAGTGGGGCTATTCAAAGTCGGCGCCCCATGCCTGACTGACCCATCAGGCATTCGCAGCGAACAATTAGTCTAATTTTCCCATAATTATAAATCGGGCAATAAGCGCGCTCTCGAAACCTGAGGTCGATTGTGATGGCGCTTTCCCTGGATTTTCTCGAACTGGAAAAGACCCCGGCTGCCGAGGTCAAGGTGAAGGGCTGGCCCAGCCTGATGCGCAAGGTGCGTGCGCGCGGGGCCGTGGTCATTACCAATCACAACCATCCCGAAGCCGTGGTCATGGAGGCAGAGGCGTATCGCCGGCTCGTGGCTCAGGCAAGCGCGGTATCGGCAGCGGATGCGCGCGCGCAGTCGCTGGCCGCCCTGCAGTCCCGATTCGATGAGCATCTGGCCTCGCTCAAGCAGGGCGTGAGCCTGTCCAGGGCGTTGGCCAAGCCGGCACGCCGCGGCCACACCGTCACCTTGGGCAGCTCGCTTTAAGCCGTGGGGAAGATCCTGGCGCTGGCCGGTGTCAACGGCGCTGGCAAGAGCTCGCTGCTGGGCACGATGCTGGGCGAGGATGGAGCGACCTGGTTCAATCCGGACACGTTCACCCGCGGGCTGGTCGAGGCGGGCTGGCCGCCTGCCGAGGCCAATGCCGAAGCATGGCAGGAAGGCGTGAGGCGATTACGTCGGGCGATGGCCGATGGCAGCGACTATGCGTTCGAGACCACCCTGGCGGCCAACACCATTCCCGCGCTGCTCCGTGAAGCCTGTGGCCAACACCAAGTCACGGTCTGGTTCTGCGGGCTGTCCAGTGTCGAGCTGCATCTGCAGCGCGTGGCTGCCCCGGTGGCGTCAGGCGGACACGATATTCCAGAGGCCAGCATTCGCAGCCGCTACGACTCATCCCGGACGAACCTGATCGCGTTGCTTCCCCATCTGACTGCCCTGCATGCCTACGACAATAGCCGTTCGGCAGGTGCTGAGGGCCAGGTGCGGCCGCTGCTCGTTCTGGAAATCGATGCTGCGGGGTTGCATTACCCGGTCACGGTCGAGCAGATGGAGCAAACCCCTGAATGGGCCAGGCCGATCGTCATGGCCGCCCTGGAAGCACACCGACCCCGCGAGGCGGGCCGCGTCACTTCGGAATAGCCGCCACATCACGACCACTTGGCCGCGGTCGGGACGAGGTCTTATTGCGGTTGCCGCCTCAGCGCGACTGGAAGTTACTCGATCCGCGCGCAGGTATCGGCCACCGGTGACGGCACCTGCGCCGGTACCTCCGAAGGCGTTGCCATTTCCTGCGGATCCACCGGCAGCATGCGCGCTTGCCGCCAGTTGCCCCAACGGTAGTAAGCCAGCTGCATGACCATGGCGCAGAAGGCGCTGACCGGGAAGCTCCACCAGATCGCGTCCACGCCCAGGGTCGGTTGCAACAGATTGGCGAAGGGCACGCGAATGCCCCACAGCGCGATGCCCAGGATGATCAGCGGCGCGACCACTGCGCCGGTGGAGCGGACCACGCCGGCCAGCACAAACACCACGCCGAAGAACAGGAACGACCACACCGCGATGTGGTTGAGGTGGCGCGCAATCTGCACCGCCTCGCTGCCGGCCGGCATGAACATTGACAGGGTGTGGCTATCCAGAAGGATCAGCGGCGCGATCAGCGCACCGGTCAGCAGGAAGTTGAAACCCACGCCGATGCGTGCGGTGGATTCGACCCGGTCCCAGCGCTGGGCGCCCACGTTCTGCGCGGCCATTGAGGAACACGCCGCGCCAATGGCCATTGCCGGCATCTGCACATAGGTCCACAACTGCAGCGCGGCGCCGTAGGCTGCGGTGGTGAGATTGCCGTACTGGTTGACCATGCTGATCATCGCGATCATGGCCAGCGAGATCAGCACCATCTGCAGACCCATTGGCACGCCTTTGGTCACCAGCGCGCGCACGATGGCCCAGTCCAGCTTGTAGAGGTGGCGATCGCCGCGGCTGATCCACAGCGGATGGCGGCGGTGGCGCAGCCAGGCCAGCAGCGCCAGCAGCGAGATGGCGTTGGCAATCAGGGTCGCCAGGGCGCTGCCGGCCATGCCCATCTGCGGAAAGGGGCCCACACCGAACATCAGCAGCGGCACCAGCACGATGTCGAACACCACGGCCAGCAGCAGGAACAGGAATGGCGTGCGCGTATCGCCGGCCCCGCGCAGGATCGCCGAAAGAAACGCGAACGCGTACAGGAATGGCAGGGCCAGGAAGATGATCTTCAGGTAGGCATCGGCCAGTGGCAGCGCGGCGGCCGGCGTCGACATCCACACCAGCACGTGGCGTGACAGCGGCAGGCCAATGGCAGCCAGGGCAATCGAGATGCCGATGAAAAACGTAGCCGCCGTGCCCACCACCTTGCGCGCGCCAGGCAGGTCCTTGCGGCCCATGGCCTGGCCGACCAGGATCGTCGATGCCATGCCGAAACCGAACACTCCACCCAGCAGCAGGAACATGATGTTGTTGGCATTGGCAATGGCCGCCAGTGCCTCCTCACCGAGGTAGCGACCGACCCAGACCGCGTTGACCGAACCATTCATCGACTGCAGTACGTTGCCGCCCAGGATCGGCAGTGAGAACGCAAACAGGGTGCGGGCTATCGGGCCCTGGGTAAGATCGCGTGGTGGCATGGGGCGCAGTTATCCGTTGGGGGGGGCGCACATCTGGAACCGCGTGCAGGCGGGGCAAGATGGCGTGGTGGCAGGTGGCGCAGTTTATCCGTAGTGGGTGCAGATCTGATCAGGTCGATGCAATGATTCGACCAGATCGCGCCCGCACCAGCCACCACAGCGCCGCTGCGCTGGCCAGCCAAGACAGATGCCCAGGCCAGGACGGCCCGCCCCGGTCGGGTGGCAGGTAACTGGCGTCTAGGCCGCCGGGCCGACGCGAGGTGGCGTCACGACGGTCAGCGACCTGCAGTCCGAGGCCCGCGTTGCCCGGATAAGCAAAGAACGGCCACCGCGTCTGGCCAGCGTCGGGCTAGGCGAAGACTTCGGCAGTCGCTTCGTCCTAGAGGGCCTCTGACAACCCGCCAGCGGACGGCGAAACCACAAGTTCCCGTTCGTGGTGAGGCTGTCGAACCGCGGGTGCAAGCCGGGATGGTGTGGCCAATACGCAGCGCCGTAGGGTAGGCCGACGGGCGGGTTCGGCAACCGGGTGGTGATATGGCCAGAGGGCGCAATGACGCGCGGTGTGTCGAAGGCTCCGGGCAGGTGACGCGCGGCATGGCCTCGCGCCTGCCGCGTACTCACGCGCACGCAGCGCATCTCGTCGTCGTCTTCTGCCGACTGCACGCTGGTCGAACTGTAGCCATTGGCAGCCGATCACCCCAGGTCTGCCCCTTGCCACCCCTTGGGACGGGGCAGTGCAGGGCCACTATTCTTGCGTGGGGTCGCGGACGTCCCACGGCGTCTGGCAGGCGCCTGCAATGAAGAAGCTAGAATTCGCGCTTGTAAAGGATCTTCATGCTTCGACTCACCGACCTGAAACTTCCCCTGGACCACGACCAGACCGCGTTGCCGGCTGCGATCATTGCGCGCCTGGGTATCTGCGCCGATGAGCTGGTCGGCTTCCACATTGCCAAGCGCAGCTACGACGCGCGCAAGCGTGGCGCCATCACGCTGATCTATGCGGTGGACGTGGACACC
>JBDSUI010000090.1:0-18250 GCA_039927795.1 Pseudoxanthomonas sp. | reverse complement strand
GGCGATGCGCAGCATGGTCTGGGTGATGTCCTGCGCGGTCTGTGCTTCGTCCTCTTCCACGGGGTCCAGCGAGGCGTCGTAGCGTTGCGGTGAAAGCGGTGGGGACATGGGAGATCCTGAAACGTGGATGCTCTGGAACAAACTGCCGGGGGAGCAGGAGCGTGGGCTTGTATGCCTGCATTGGCGTAAACGCGGCGTGCACACAGCGTGCACTTGCCGCTCCGTGAGCACGCTTGCAGAGGCCGATGGATGGCGCGCGTCGGTGGCACGGGCCGCCACTTGCCGTTTACGCAATGCGCCCTACCCTGCGTGCTATCCAAAGCCAGGATTCAAGCCGATGAGACACTGGACAAGTGCCTTCGCCGCGAACGGCTGATCGATGAATAGTCCTACACCTTTAGCCTTGATCCGCACGGATGGAAGCGGACCGAAAAGGGCAAGCGCAATGGCCTGGGGTTGCGCTGGGCTGGGCGGGTCAGTGGCGATGCGGGACTGACGGCCGCACGACAGGCTTCGGTGAACGCCTGAGGATTCAGCTCAGCAGGCGATCACTCTTGGCATGGGCGAAGACCACCTGGTTGCCGTCCTGGTCCTGGACGATGGCCACGTCCACCAGGTCCGAGCGCGAGGTCTCGTCAATGTGGATGCCTTTGGACTGCAGGCCGGCGATCTGGCAATCCAGGTCCTCGACCACCAAGGTCGCCGAGGACAGACCGGCGCGGTTGCCATCCTCGAACACCTGCACGCAGCCGCCACGCGGAAGTTGCCATTCGGCCACGTCTTCCATCGGCCGCGAGGCCGGGCCGAGAATCTGCTCATACCAGAGTACGGCGGTGTCGATATCCCTGACCGCGATGCCAGCCAGTGCGTTGACGATGGACATGGGACACCTGCGCAGGTGGGGACTGGGCCGAAGGGATACCGAAATAGCGGTTATAGGCCGGTGAAACAGGCTCGCTGCGACGGCCCGCTGCGCCCCGGGCGCGGAAGCTTCCTAATCGGTGGCGGCAACGAAGCGCAGGCCTACACCTGGCTCGGTGGCGATGTACTTAGGCGAGGAGGCTTCATCGCCCAGCTTCAGCCGCAGCTTGCCGACCAGGATGCGCAGATAGTGGGTGTCATGCTGGTGGGTCGGGCCCCACACTTCCTTCAGCAATTGCGGCTGGGTGACCACACGACCGGCGTGGCGCAACAGCAGTGCCAGCAGCATGTATTCCTTGCGGGTCAACGCGACGGGCTGGCCGTGCAGATGCACCTCACGCCGTGACAGATCCACGCGCAGTTCGCCGTCGTCGAACACCGGCAGTGCAGCCTGCGGGTCGGCGGCGTGCTGGCGCAGCAGGGCGCGCACCCGGGCCATCAGTTCCTGTACACCAAAAGGCTTGGTGACGTAGTCGTTGGCGCCACTGTCCAGGGCGGCAACTTTTTCCGCCTCGCCCGCGCGCCCGGTCAGCATGATCACCGGCGCCAGCGACCACTGACGGAGTTCCTTCAGGACCTCATGGCCGTCCTTGTCCGGCAGGCCCAGGTCCAGGATCACCAGGTCCGCGCCCTGGGTCGCCAATGAGGTCAGGCCTTCCTCGCCACTTGCCGCCAGTGCCACCTGGTAACCCTGCGCGCGCAGGCTGATATCAAGAAACTTTCGGATCTGCGGCTCATCGTCAATTACCAGTACCCGCGCGGGTGGCGTGGTGGCGATGGCGGTGGGGTCATTCGGGTTCTGCATCACTGGCAGCCTGCGTCAGCGGTTCGATAAGCGGCAGGGTAATGCGGATCAGGGTGCCGCGTCCCTCTGCGCCAGCCAGCGCTTCGACGCTGCCACCGTGCGCGCCGATCATGCCCTGGCTGATGGTCAGGCCCAGGCCCGTGCCATGGCGCCCGCGGTCGCCGCGTTCAACGCTGTAGAACATGTCGAAAATGCGCGCGCGTTCGTCTGCGGGAATGCCCGGGCCGTGGTCGCGCACGTCGATGCGCAGCTTGCCTTCGACCAGGCGCGCGTCTATTTCCACGGCCACGCCTGCGGGTGAGAACTTGGCGGCGTTCTCAAGCACGTTGAAGACCGCCTGCTCCACCAGGGCCGGGTGCACCCAGATCGGCTTGAGGTCTGGCGCGATCTGCATCTGCAGTTTCACCTCGGGCTGATAGCGCAAAAGGCGTCCGCTTGCCGACCCTATAAGCTCGTCCACCCCGATCCAGTCGCGGGTCAGGGTCAGACCGTCGTGGCCCAGACGGGTCATGTCCAGCAGGTTCTGGATGTAGCGGTCCAGGCGCTCGCCTTCCAGCTGGATGGTGTCAAGCAGGCTGGCGCGATCGTCTGCACTCATCGCCTCGGAATAGCTGGCCAGGCTGCTGGCCGAACCAATCATCGAGGCCAGCGGCGAGCGCAGGTCGTGCGAGACCGAGGACAGCAAGGCCGAACGCAAGCGCTCGGTTTCGTTGCTGACGCGCGCGCTTTCCAGATCCGACACCAGCCGCGTGCGCAACGCGGCCTGGCCGATGTCGTCGGCCATGGCCTCGGCCAGACGTCGCTGCTCGAAGGCCAGGCGCGCGTTGCCGGCATCGAAACGCAGGCCAACCACGCCCAGGGTTTCACGATCGTTGCGCAACGGCAGGAACCACCATGGCGAACCGGCCAGGGTGTCGGTATGGCGACCGGTGGCCTGGCCGTGGGTCTGCGCCCATTGGGCCGCGCCCAGGTCGGTATCGCCCAGCTTGGCCGACTCGGTGGCCGTCACAACCTCGCCGATACGCACCCACGCCGGCACCCCGAACGCGGCCTGCAGCGAGACGCGCGCGGCGCTGAGCACCTGGCCCAGGTCGGCAGCGCTGGCCAGCTGCCGACCCAGTGCCTGCAATGCGGTGGCATGGGTATTGGCCGCACGCAAGGCGACCACCTGCATGCGCAGCCTGGACGCGAGCCGACCGGCGACCAGGGCGGCGACCAGGAACAGGAAGACCGTGGTCACGCCTTGGGGCGCGCTGATCTGCAGGGTGAAGCGTGGTTCGATGAAGAAGAAGTTGTAGGCCAGGAAGCACAGCACCGCCGTGGCCACCGCTGCGGTCATGCGGGTGCGTGCGGCGACCACCACCACTGCCACGATGAACACCATCGACAGGTCATCCAGTCCCACCCAGCGCTCGGCCAGCCAGGACACCAGCACTGCCAGCAGGGTGGCGATCAGGACCACGGCGGCATCGTGGCCGATGAAGGAAAGCCGTGGCGCATGCGACTCGCGCCGCGAACGCGCACGCGCCTCGGGCGTGTTGACGATGGTCAGCTCGTAATGGGCGCCACGCTGCAGCAGTTGCTGGGTCAGCGTGCGGTTGAACATGCGCGCCACCGGGCGTTCGCGGGTACGACCGAGGACAATCGCCGACACCCCGCTGCGTCCGGCGTGGTCCAGCAAGGCATCGGCAACGCTGGCGCCGTGCAGCGCTTCGGTCTCGGCACCCAGCTTGCGGGCCAGTGCGAACGCCTGGTCCAGCTCCTGCTGTCGCGCTTCCGAATGGGCCCCGGTCTGCACCGTGACCACGGTCCAGGGCGCATCGCGGCGCTCGGCAAGGCGGCGCGCTACGCGGACCAGGTATTCGGACTGCCCCAGCCCGTCAATGGCGACCAGCACGCGGCGCCGCACATTCATGCCGGACACACCGCGTGCAGCCTGGGTTTCACGCAGGTCGCTATCCACGCGATCGGCGGCGGTCTGCATGGCCAGTTCGCGCAGCGCGGTCAGGTTGGAGGGCGAGAAAAAGGTCTGCAGCGCCTGTGCGGCCTGGTCGGGCACATAGACCTTGCCCTGGCGCAGGCGTTCAATCAGTTCGCGCGGTGGCAGGTCGACCAGCACGATGTCGCGCAGGCGGTCGAAGATGACATCCGGCACGGTTTCGCTGACCCGCACGCCGGTGATGCGGAAGACCACATCGTTGAGGCTTTCCAGATGCTGGATGTTGATCGTGGTGTAGACATCGATGCCGGCATCAAGCAGTTCCACCACATCCTGCCAGCGGCGCTCGTGGCGGCTGCCCGCCGCATTGCGATGGGCCAGCTCATCGACCAGGACAATGGCGGGCTTGCGCGCCAGGATCGCGTCCAGGTCCATTTCCTCGAACACGCGGTCGCGGTATTGCATGCGCGCGCGCGGCATCAGCTCCAGTCCGTCGATCAGTGCAGCGGTTTCGCTGCGACCGTGGGTCTCAACCAGGCCGACCACCACGTCGATGTTCTGCTTTTTCAGTTCGCGTGCACGCGACAGCATGGTGTAGGTCTTGCCCACGCCCGGCGCTGCACCCAGGAAAATGGTCAGCCGCCCGCTGCTCTCGCGGCGGAGTTCTCCGATCAGGGCATCGGCTTGCTGCGTGCGCTCATCCATCATGCGGTCATTGTGCGCCAGAGCCCGTCGCGTATTTGCATTGCCATCCCGGTAAATGCGTCCTCCCCGCCAAGGCAGGGACGACGCGTCAATTGTGTTGCGATCACGCTGCGTTTGATGACGTTACCTGGCTGCGTCCAGGGCCAGATTCAACTGCAGCACATTGACGCGCGGTTGCCCCAGCACGCCAAACTGCGGTGCCTGGGTGTTGGCTGCGACCAGCGCTGCGACTACCGAAGGATCCAGCCCGCGTGCTTGCGCCACGCGCGCTATCTGCACGCGCGCACCAGCGGGGCTGATGTGGGGATCCAGGCCGCTGCCGGACTGGGTCACCAGCTCGGCGGGTACGTCCTGGGCGGCAATGCCCTCACGCGCGGAGACTTCGGCAGTGGTTTCGGCGATGCGCTTGCGCAGGTCCGGATTGGTACGCGCCTGGTTGCTGCCGGCAGCCGCCATGGGGTCGTAGCCGGCCGCCGACGGACGCGGCTGGAAGTAGATCGCGTCACTGAAGGCCTGGGCGACCAGCGACGAGCCGACCGGCTTGCCGTCCTGCAAGACGATGCTGCCGGTGGCCTGATGCGGAAACAGGCTGCGGCCCAGTGCGGTGCCGGCCAGCGAGTACAGCAGGCCCATGCCAAGCAGGATGATGACGGCGAAGAGGATCGAGGCGCGCAGCAGGCCGCCGTCGTGGAGTTGCGGATGGGATCGGGTGGAATTCATTGCTAGTCCTCAGGCACCGATGGTGGCGGCGAGCGCCATATCGATAAGTTTGATCGCGACGAAAGGCAGGATTACGCCGCCCACGCCATACATCAGCATGTTCCGGCGCAACAGCGCGGTGGCGGCTGCGGGCTTGAAGCGAACGCCACGCAAGGCCAGCGGGATAAGTGCCGGGATGATCAGCGCATTGAAGATCAAGGCGGCGAGCACGGCATTGGTGGGGCTGGACAGGTTCATCACGTTCAAGGCGGCCATCTGCGGCAGCGCGGCGGCAAACAGCGCCGGCAGGATCGCGAAATACTTGGACACGTCGTTGGCCAGCGAGAACGTGGTCAGGGCGCCACGGGTGATCAATTGCTGCTTGCCGATCTCCACCACCGCCAGCAGTTTGGCCGGATCCGAATCCAGGTCGACCATGTTGCCGGCCTCCTTGGCGGCCTGGGTGCCGGAGTTCATCGCCAGACCCACATCGGCCTGGGCCAGCGCCGGCGCGTCGTTGGTGCCGTCGCCGACCATGGCGACCAGGCTGCCCTTGGATTGTTCCAGGCGGATGCGCGCCAGCTTGTCTTCCGGCGTGGCTTCGGCGATGTAGTCATCGACGCCGGCTTCGGCGGCAATGGCCGCCGCAGTGAGCGGGTTGTCGCCGGTGATCATCACCGTACGCACGCCCATGGCACGCAGGCGGGCGAACTTTTCCTTGACCCCGTGCTTGACCACGTCGGAGAGTTCGACCACACCCAGCACGTGCTTGCCAACGCTGACCACCAGCGGGGTGGCGCCACCACGTGCGACCTGTTCAATGCGCGCGGTGAGCTCGTTCGACACCAGGCTGCCCTGTGCTTCGACATGGCGCTTGATCGCATCGCCGGCACCCTTGCGGATCATCCGCCCATCTTCGGTGTCCACGCCGGACATGCGGGTCTGTGCGGTGAACTGCAGGTAGTGGGCGCGTTCGGGTTCCGGGGTGGTGCAGCCCTGCTCGCGTGCCAGCTTGACGATGGACTTGCCTTCGGGAGTGGGATCGGCGAACGAAGCCAGCATCGCCGCTTCGCGCAGCAATGAGGCTTCCACGCCAGACAGCGGATGGAAAATGGTGGCCTGGCGATCGCCATAGGTAATGGTGCCCGTCTTGTCCAGCAGCAGCACGTCCACGTCGCCGGCCACTTCCACCGCCTTGCCGGATTTGGCCAGCACATTGGCCGACAGCGCGCGGTTCATGCCGGCAATACCGATGGCCGGCAGCAAGCCACCAATGGTGGTCGGAATCAGACATACCAGCAGCGCGATCAGCAGCAAGGGAGCGACCTTGAGGCCAACGAAGGCGCCAATTGGCGGCAGGCTGGCAACCACGATGAGGAAGGTCAGCGTCATCGCCGCCAGCAGCATGGTCAACGCAATTTCGTTCGGCGTCTTCTGGCGGTTGGCGCCCTCGACCAGCGCGATCATGCGGTCCAGGAAGCTGTGCCCGGGCTCGGCCGTGATGCGGACAATGATCTCATCCGACAGCACCTTGGTGCCGCCGATCACGCCCGAACGGTCGGTGCCGGCTTCACGCAGCACCGGTGCCGATTCGCCGGTCACCGCCGCCTCGTTGATGGTCGCCAGGCCACGCACGATCTCGCCATCGGCCGGAATCTGTTCCCCGGCACTGACGATGACGTGATCACCGCGTCGAAGCTCGGCCGCAGGCAGCGTGGTTTCCTTGCCGCCCAGGTCGGTTGCCACCTTGCGCGCCACCAGGTCCTTGCGGGCCCGGCGTAGCGAGGAAGCCTGGCCGCGGCCACGTGCCTCGGCAATGGCCTCGGCAAAATTGCCGAACAGGACGGTAACCAGCAGGATGCCGGTGACCGACCAGCCAAAGCCGGGTGTGGCTTCGCCCGCCAGGGTGATGATGGCCGACAGCACCGTGCCCAGCAGCACGATGGCCATCACCGGGCTCTTGATCAGGTGGCGTGGCGACAGTTTGAGAAAGGAATCGGCCAGCGCACTGCGCAGCACCGCCGCGTTGACCAGTGCAGGCGCACGTGGGGTCCTTTCCTGAAAGATTATTTCGCTCATTTTAGTGTTCTCAGTACGCCGTCGCGGTCAGCGACAAGTGATCGGCTATGGGACCCAGCACCAGTGCAGGCATGAACTGCAGCACGGTCAGGACCACCACCACCGCAATCAGGGTCATGGCGAAAGTGGTGTTCTCTACATTCAGGCTGCCGGCGCTTTCAGGCGCGGGACGCTTGCGTGCCATGAAGGCAGCCACTGCCAGTGGCACCAACAGCGCCGGGAAGCGGCCCAATGCCAGCACGATGGCGCAGGTGACATTCCACCAGTAGGTGGCGTCGCCCAGACCCTCGAAACCGGACCCGTTGTTGGCAAAGGCCGAGGTGTACTCGTAGAACACCTGGCTGATGCCGTGGAAACCGGGATTGGAGTTCCCGGTGAGCGAAGGAACCGCCAGCGTGACCGCAGTGAATCCAAGAATGACCAGCGGCTGCAGCAGCACCAGCAAGGCCAACAGCTTCACTTCCTGCGCCTCGATCTTGCGACCGAACAATTCCGGCGTGCGTCCGGTCATCAGGCCGGCCAGGAATACGCTGAGCAGCAGATAGACCAGGAACTGCTGCAGGCCGCAACCCACGCCGCCCCAGATGGAATTGACCAGCATATTGACCATCGCCACACCACCGGTCAGTGGCGCCAGCGAATCGTGCATCGAGTTGACCGAGCCGTTGTTGACCTGTGTGGTGATGGATGACCACAAGGCCGACCCCCCCGCACCCAGCCGCACTTCCTTGCCTTCCATGACCGCAATGTCAGTACTGGTCGAGGAATAGACTTCCGACCACACCGAAGCGCCCGCCGACACCACCGACATCAGCAACATGGTGCCGAACACCATGCCGGTGAGTCGGCGCCGCCCGGTGAACGGGGTGATCATGAAGATCACCGAGAGCGGGATCAGCAGGATGCCGAACACTTCAAGCAGGTTCGAGAACGGCGTCGGGTTCTCCAGCGGTACGCTGCTGTTGGGACCATACCAGCCACCACCGTTGGAACCGAGTTGCTTGGAGGCCACCATCGCCGCCACCGGGCCCAGCGGAATCTTCTGTTCCTTCATTTCCACGCTGGCATCGATCGGTGTTGCCACCGGTCCGCCTTGCAGCGTGGAGGGCACGCCCTGCGAAGTGAGCAGCATCGTCCACACCAGGCACAACGGCAGCATGAAGCGCACCGTGGCGCGGGTGACGTCGGCCCAGTAGTTGCCTACGTCGGCTTCGCCGGTTTCATGCGCATCCTTGCCCCTGCCGCCAAACAGCGCGCGCAGCGTGGCCACCACCGCCGCCAACCCAAACATCGGGGTGGCCACCTGCAAGCCGACAATACCGACCATCTGCGACAGATAGCTCAGTTGCGCCTGACCGGAATAGTGCTGCTGGTTGGTGTTGGTGAGAAACGACACCATGGTGTGCAGCGCCAGGTCCCAGCGCATGTTGGGGATGTCATCGGGATTGAGCGGCAGCCAGGCCTGGGTCATGAACAAGCCCCAGACCAACAAGCCCACCACCAGGTTGCTGAGCAGCAATGCCTTGGCATAGCCACGCCAGCTCATGCCGCGTTGCGGATCGGTGCCAAGCAGGCGATAGACCGGCTTTTCCAGCAAGCCGAACACGCGGTCGCCGGGCATGGGTGCGCCACGCAGGATCTTGGCAAGGTAAAGGCCCAGGGGCCAGGCCAGGCCGATGGCCAGGGCGAATACGAGCAGAATTTCGATCATTGTCGGGATCCCGCTCAGAATTTTTCAGGACGCAGGATCACCAGCAGCAGGTACGCTGCCGACAGAATCACCGCGAGTCCACACAGAAAAGACAACCAGCCAGGCATGACCACATTCCCCAAGGTTTTCGAGGCGATCAGTGTCGGACCGGCAGCCGTAAAGGCGCTATGTCGCAGTGCAGCGCGACCGTAAATTCATCGTAAAAACCGAAGGCTTCCGAGACGCCGGCCTTGTGCAACTGCGCGTCTCACACGCAAAAAAAACCGAACAAGCCCGGCACAGTCAGCGAGGCATATCCCTGCGCTGAGGTCAGCAATTCGGCCCGCCAACCCGGTTAGTTGGAGCATGGCATTGGCCAGTGGCTGCTGTCCCGCACCGCTTTCGTGGCTGGACATTCTCCTGAAACGTTCGCGCGTGGCAGTGGCTGGGCTCGCACCCCCCCTTACAGACTGATGGGTTAGCGGCGGACTGGCACATGACCAATTTGCGATAAGCGCGTACGACAGGGAGGAATGACCGAACCTCCCGTACCCCTTGTTGTGCGACCTACCGTGCCAGTGGTCGCGACCAGCGCGTGTAGCTTTGCTCGATGTCCTTGCGCAGCCTGCGCTGGATATCAGGCACGGGCTTGTTGGCCTGCAGGCGCCGGCTTACGCCTTCCCAGCCTTCCTCGTGGTCACGTGACCATTCGCGCACCACGGCGCGGCACGGTTGCGCCACTGCCTGGGCCAGCGCACACGCCATGAAGATATCTCCCGGCTCCCATGCCGGCTGCTGCAGCATGGCTTCCACATAATCACGCGGCGCCGAGTAATAGCGCGATACCTCGTCGGCGAAGCTCTGCGGATAGCGTGCCGCGTAAAGATTCATGTCGATCAGTTGGCGATCAAGCCAGGCGTTGCCGCTGCGCGGCTGGTAGGCGGGCTCGGCCTGCTGTGCAAACGACGGGCTGGCGAGCGCCAGCATTGCCCAGGCCAGCCAGCGCAGCGCAGCGCGCATGAGCTGCTTGCGGGTTCCCATGCACGGGCTGCGCGTTCTCATTGTCCTAAGCCACTCCCTGGAAGGCAGACTCATGGCGCCGACGCACGTTCGGCGATCTGCAGGACCGCCTGCGGCAGATTACGCGCCGATTCTACTTGCAGCATCCGCGGCTCGCCTTCGGCCAGCGCATGTTCGGCCTCGTGCGCCCAGGTGATGTGGTACGGCACATGGATACCCCAGCCGCCCAAGGCGATCACCGGCTCGATGTCGGAACGCAGTGAGTTGCCGATCATCACGAAGCGTTCGGCCGGCACATCCAGTTCGCGCAGGACCCGGGCGTAGGTGACGACGTCCTTCTCCGACACCACCTCGATGCGCTGGAAAATTTCTGCAAGACCCGACTTCTCGATCTTGGCTTCCTGGTGGAACAGGTCACCCTTGGTGATCAGTACAATCTCGTAGTCCCCAGCGATGGCCTGCACCGCCTCGACGATACCGTCGATCAGCTCCACCGGGTGCTCAAGCGTGGCGCGCCCTATGTCAATGATGCGATGGATGTCGCGCGCGCTGATCCGCTCGTTGGTCAGTTGCACGGCCGATTCCACCATCGACAGGGTCATGCCCTTGGCACCATAACCGAACACCCGCAGGTTGCGGCGCTCCACTTCGAGCAGGTGATCCAGCGTGCGCGCGTCGGTCAGGTCTATGTACTGACCGATGATGTTCTCGAAGGCCAGCTCTGCGGCGCGGTAATAGTCCTCGCTCTTCCACAGCGTATCGTCGCCGTCAAAACCCACCCAGCTTACTGCACGCATCTGCTTCACTCCGTCGCCAGCAACGAGCATAGCAGCGGGCAGTCCCACGATCGAACCGGGCGCGAGTTCACATAGCCACAAAAAGAAAGGGCGACCCATGGCCGCCCTTTCGCCCCGCATTGAATTGCAGTTACTTGGTCTTTGGCTCGCCGTAGTTCTTGCTCACAAAGGCCTTGTACTCATCAGCAGTCAACTTGCCGTCGGTGTCCGCATCGGCCTGTTCAAAGACCTGCGACAGGCCTGCGTTGGTCGAAGCCTCCTGCTTGCTGATGGCGCCATCCTTGTCGGTGTCGACATCGTTCCAGCCCTGCTTGCCCTGGTCGCTGGCGCCGGCGGCGCTTTGCTCGGCTTGCTGGACCGACGCGCCAGTGGCGCTGTCTGCAGATGTGGCGGATTCGGTCGGGGTCGCCTGCTCGGTCGGCGTCTGCGCGGCTGACGCTTCGGTGTCGCTTTGTGCAAATGCCATCGGCATGGCCAATGCGGCAGACAGTGCGATCAGACCGATCAGGGGCTTGCGGTTGGGATTGTTCATGGGTCGTAGCTCCGTTGGATTGGGAGTGCGTATCTCGTCGCACCGGGCCACCATGCAAGTCTGCGCCTGAATCGGAATGCCTGCAAAAAAAGCCATGCAACGGGTTGTTAACCACGTTCATTTCTAATGGCGCTAGGAGAATCCATATTCAGTGCATGGGCGTAATCAAGATAACGCGTCAAGACGTGACGCAGTGACCGGTTCGGCGCGCGAGTTGATATTTTTTCGTTACGTTGCGTCGTGCTTGCCGCTCAATCCGCCGCTGAACCATTGCCAACCGATCAGCACACCGACCAGCGCGCCCAGGATTTCAAACACCACACGCGTGGCCAGTGAGTCGGGGTCGTGGATGCCCTGCAGCGCCATGCGTGCATACAAAGGCGATTCCATCTTCACCACCGCCAGGTAGAACAGATGCCAGCTATCAATACCGGCCGCCACGATCATCGCGGTGAAGCCGGCCCAGCCTAGCGTCCGCCCCACAACCGATTCACCCGCACGCAGGATCCAGCGCCACAACACATACATAAGCAATCCGACCAGAACCGAAATCAGACCCGCCTCCGCCGCGCCCAACAGACCGAAATGCAGGGGCAGGTTCATTCAGACCTGCCAGTGTTTGCTGGCGTTCGGACATTTGCACATTGGAAATTCAAGCCAGTCCCCCCAAAATAAAAAGTGCCAGGACACTCTAGCCCATCAGGCTGCTGCACAATCGTTGCGCCGCATTCCTGCAGATCACGCCGGTTGGAAACCAGATGAAAAAGATATTGCTGCTGGGTGCCACCGGACTGGTCGGCGGTTCAGTGCTGGCGCAGGCACTGGAACATCCGGGCGTGGCGTGCGTGATTGCACCGACGCGCCGAGTGCTGCCCGCGCACCACAAACTGCTCAACCCGCAGGTGGATTTCGACGATCTGCCGGATGCGGCAGCCTGGTGGCGGGTGGATGCGGTGATCTGCGCGCTTGGCACCACGATCAGGCAGGCAGGGTCGCAGCCTGCTTTCCGCAAGGTCGACTACGACTATCCGCTGGCCGTGGCCAGGCTTGCGCATGGCCACGGCGCGCGTGCCTACGCGCTTACCTCGGCCAGCGGCGCAGATCCGGCTTCGCGTATTTTCTATTCGCGCACCAAGGGCCAGGTGGAACAGGCCCTGGCGCACGTGGGCTTTGCTTCGCTGACCGTGCTGCGGCCAGGACTATTGGGCGGCGAGCGCGCGCAGCGCCGACCGCTTGAGCATCTGGGCATGAAGGTGCTGGGCGCGCTGGACAAGGTGTTACCCGCACGCCTGCGGGTCGTGCCGGCCCACCAGGTCGCGCTGGTATTGCTGGAAACCGCATTGGCGGCCAGACCCGGCTTGAATGTACTGGAAGCCGACGCGATTCTGGCCGCGCAGGCGGCCATCTAGACACCCCGCTCTATACGATTGGCATGGCGTGCCGACACTGCGCTTCACACATCGGTACGGTGCCCTGTGAGTGCAGCCTTGCCGCCTCGAGCCATGCAGCACGCTTCCATGCGATCACTAAAACAGCAATCAGGCGTCATTCTCGGCGCGCGCGGCAACCCGCGGCGCGCCTTCCTGCGGAATCGTCACGCTCAGGTTGATCGGCCTGCAGCAGACCTGGCAGTCCTCGACGTATTGCTGGTGTTCTACCGAATCATCGACAAACAGGTCGATGGCTTCACCGCAGTACGGGCATTGAATGGATTGAAAAGGCATGGCCTGACTCCGGTCGCAGGACACAACAGTGTGGCCGATACGCGCTGAGCACCCCTCACGCATGCCTAACCCGGGCGCCAGTTAAGGTACTGCGTCGCCATTGGAGACCCGCCTCATGAAGAGCCGACATGTATTCAGCGTGCCCGACCTGGCGACGGCGCAGCTTGCCATCCGCGCCGCGCGCGAAGCCGGCCTTACCAATGACAATCTGTCACTGATTGCACGCTCGGATATCGAGCTGGAATCCATCCCGGACCGGCACAAGGAGGCTTCCACCGATTTTCTGCCCGCTGCAATGCGTGGTGCAGCTACCGGCGGCGCTGCCGGACTGGTTGCGGGTCTGGCGGCGATCGCCTTCCCGCCGCTGGGCGTGACCTTGGCCGGTGCCGCCCTGCTTACCGCCGGTGGCGCTGCGGTCGGCACCTGGGTGTCGGCCCTGGTGGGTTCGACCGTGGAAGATCCGGTGCGGCGCAGGTTCGAGGATGAAATCCAGGCCGGGCGCATCCTGGTAGTACTGGACGCGGAAGACCCGCAATTGCCGGCGGCAGCAGCCGCCATTACGGCCGCCGGGGCCACGCCACTGCCCTACGAGGCCACCACGGCGCTCAGCTGAGCCTGCTCAGGGCAGGCAGGCGGGGTTGCTCGCGGCCGGCTGACTCGCAACAGCGTGGCCCCGATGGCCTGCATTGCAGGCCGGCAACGCGGCGCACTGGGTTCCCCACGCGGCCAGCCAACCTCGTCACGCCAGCAGCCGTACGATGGCGCGGCCACCTTCCTCTGGAGATTCCGCCATGAACCGACCCTTGCTGACTGCTGCATGCGCGGCCGCCCTGCTCACTGTGCTGACCAGCAGCTGTGCGTCCGCAAAAAAAGCCGAGGCGACCACCGGCACGCTGCCGTTCCAGTCGACCGAGATGGGCCAGTTCAATCAGCCATGGGCAATGACCTTCCTTCCCGATGGCCGCCTGCTGGTTACCGAGCAAAAGGGCGCGCTGAAGCTGGTGGCGCTGGGCGCGACGCCTGCGGCCAACAAGGTCGGTGACATTGGCGGCTTGCCCGTGGTGGCCTACGGCGGACAGGGTGGCTTGGGCGACGTGGTCCTGCATCCGCAATTCGCCCGCCATGGCTGGGTGTACCTGAGCTATGCCGAAGCCGGCGAAGACGGACTACGGGGCGCCGCAGTGGCGCGCGCGACACTGGTCCTGGATGCCCACGGCGGCGGCACGCTGACCGGCCTGTCGGTGATCTGGCGGCAGGTGCCGAAGGTGTCTGGCGAAGGGCATTACGGCCATCGCATTGCCTTTGGGCCCGATGGCAAGCTGTGGATAAGCTCCAGCGAACGACAGAAATTTACGCCCGCGCAGGACATGCAGTCGAACTTGGGCAAGATCATCCGCCTCAACGACGATGGCAGCGTGCCGGCCGATAATCCCTTCGCCAAGGACGGTGGCGTGGCCGCACAGGTCTGGTCGCTGGGCCATCGCAACGCGCTGGGCATTGCCTTTGATGACCAGGGTCGCCTGTGGGAGCATGAAATGGGCCCCAAGGGCGGCGATGAGTTGAATCTGATCGTGCGCGGCAGGAATTATGGGTACCCGATTGTCTCCAACGGCGACCACTACGATGGCCGCGACATTCCCGACCATGCCACCCGGCCGGAATTCGAGGCGCCCAAGGTCAGCTGGAGCCCGGTGATCTCGCCGGCCGGCCTGGTCATCTATTCGGGCCGGGCGTTCCCGGACTGGAAGGGCGATGCCTTTATTGGTGGGCTGTCGTCCAAGGCACTCGTGCGCATCGAATTTGACGGCAGCAATGCGCGCGAAGCCGCGCGTTATGACATGGGCGAACGTATCCGCGAAGTCGAACAGGGGCCAGACGGCAACCTGTGGCTGTTGCAGGACAGCAAGGATGGCAACGGCGGGAAGCTGCTGAAGTTGACGCCCAGGGCTTGATTCGTTTGCTTTGAATCGGCCCTTTCAAGGCCGGGCCGCTGAAGACCGGCAAGCTTCGGCTACAAGCGGAGGGCGGCGCGCTAAATACGCGCCGTTTTGATTATGGGCAGAGAGTCGAACGGCCCGAACCTTGATTGCATCGGCCAGCGCGCATGACGGCGCCGGCCGCGTAACCCGCTATCGGCCCGGTTTGCCTGCCTTGGCTGCGGCCGGGGTCGGAACCAGGGTCGCGTCCGCCGGTCGCAATGGCCCGGTGCCCAAAGCTTCGCGATAGCGCTGATACAGCGCCTGCACCTTTTCCACATAGGCCTGCGTTTCCGCATAAGGCGGCACGCCCCGGTAGCGCGTCACCGTGCCGACACCGGCGTTGTAGGCGGCCGCCACCAGCACCAGGTCGTTCTTGTAGCGCTTGAACAAGCCACGCAGGTGGCGCGCGCCGGCGTTGATCGACTCGACCGAGGAATAAGGATCGATGACGCCGTATTCCTTCGACACCTCTGGCATCAGCTGCATCACGCCCTGCGCACCCTTGGGAGACAGGGCATTGGCATCGAAGCCGCTTTCGGCGTGGGCAATGGAACGCAACCAGGCATCATCCACACCCGTCGCCTTGGCGGCCGCCTTGAACTGCTTGGCGTACCGGTCCAGGCGCGGTTTGCCCACCTTGCCCAGCCCCGCATGTGCGGGTTCACCCGGCGGCGTGGCCACGGTGAACTTCAGATAGACGGTGGAACCCGGCAGCTTGCGCGTGCCATAGACCATCACGCCGTCCTGTTCGCGCTGGTACAGCGTGCCGCTGAAGACGCCCATGGATCCCCACAGGTTGGGCGCCCGGCCCGGATCATCCTCGACCTGCCTGGCCTCGCACCTGGAGCCGGGCTCGGGCGCGGTCGACAGACTGACCGTGCCGCTGCGCACGCAGCGGTACACCGTGCGTGCTTCCACGGGCAGGCTTGCAAACGCGACAAGGCTGGCACCGAGGGCCAGCAGCAGCATGCGGGAAATGGACATGCGCAGATCGTAAACGCTCAAGGGCCAACCGGCGCGTAACCGCGCGGGCTGGGGTATCGGTGCAGACGCATGCTTGCCGGCGCGGCGTGGCAGCGCGGCGCGGCAGAATTCGCCTCAGTCCGGGTCCGAGGTCTGGATGGTAATGACCTTGACCTCGAACTCACTGCAGTCCGCGCTGCCGGGCTTGCAGATGCCATTGATCCAGGTTTCGCCGTTGCCGAACATCACGCCCTGCTGATTGACCATGAGTTCGGAGTACTGCTGCTCCTCGACGACACGGGCGATGTCCGGGGTGATGATCTGCCCGTAGTGCTGCACGAATCCGGCCGCATCCTTGATGGAGTTCCGGTTGCCGTCAATGGTGACCTGAAGGGGATAACGGACCAGTTCCGCGACAGCGAGCTTGTCGCCCGCAACCACCGCCTTCTGGTACGCATCGATCACAACCCGGTATTTGCGGTGGTCGCCCAGCACCCGGTCGATGGCGGCATCGACGCGCTTGTCATCGGCGACGTGCGCCACCTCTCCGGTCCCGGCGCCAACCCGGGTTGGGGCGTCTGCAGACGCCCTTACCTTGGCGATGCCAGCAGCCACTGTCGCGGTCTCCAACGCCGGCGGCAATGGGTCAGCCGGCTCTTGCCTGTGACAGGCCGAGACCAGCAAGCCGACCAGGGTGGCCATCAGAATCGACTTGTTCATCACTGCACCTCAGTACGGGAAAAGGGCCACGTGGCTCCGGCCCGGGCTCGGGCCGATACTAATACGGAACCGGCCACGCGCCGCCGCCTCGCCAGCCATTGGCAGCGCAAGGTTTGCTAAGCTCGCGGCGGGGAAATTGAACCGCAATGGGGGTTCCACATGAGTGTCAAGCTCAAGGCAGGCTCCATGGAGCTGGAGGCCGCATTCATAGAATGGCTGCGCACGCAGGGTTACAACCCGCTGGACGGCATCGATTCTTTTCTCAGTGCCTCCGAGTTCGTGCACTCGCAGTTGCCGCTGATCCATGACAGCGAAAAGGCGCAGTTGTTTTCCGAAGCGCGAAAGCACCTGGAACGGCGATGCCGCGATACGGCGTTTGCCGGCCAGTTTCCCGTGGTGCATGAGTTCAGCGGCCGTAACAGGCAGCCATTGCGCTACAGCGTGGCCCTGATCCTGTCCGATGCGGGCGCCGAATGGACCGCACGGGTCTGGGACGCAAGCGGTTATCTGGGCGAAATCATCGGCAGCCAGTCAGGACCGCATGGGAACTACGCGGAACTGGCATGTCGGCAGATCGAGGCGCAGATCATCGAACAGGACCTGGCCAATCGCGAGGACGCAGCAAGCGCCCGCAGCACCGGCAGTTGAGTCAAGGCCCGCCTGGGTCCGCGCACCTAGGCGCTGCCCAGGTGGCGCACGTCCACGATGCGGTCCAGCCACAGGTAGTGCGACGTGCCGGGCGCGGCCAGGTCGTCCAGCCGCAAAAGCGAATTCACCCCTTCCCTGCCCTGCCCATCGCGGAAGGTCTGCACACTGGGCCGGGCAGTCACCGTGCCGGTATGGCAGCTGCCATCGTCCAGCGTGACCGTGACAATGGCTTCGTCGTCCAGCTCGGTAATCCGCGCTTCTATACGCGCGATCTCGGCCTGGTCGTTGTGCACGCGATCGACGATCTTGGTCATTGCCTGGGTTCCTGATGCGGGAACGCAACGCTAGGACTGCACCACGTAAAGCGCCGTGAAGCGCGCATTGCCTAGCGCTCCACATAAGCGCGCCCCGCGCTTACATGTTGCGGAACAGGCTCATGAAGGTCTGGCTGACGGTCAGGGTTTCAGGGCGCGACTTCAGCTTGACGATGCCCTTGCCGGTGTCATCGCGGACAATCGAGGCGATGGCCTTCAAATTGACGATGGTCGAGCGATGGATCTGCTTGAACAGCTGCGGGTCCAGCACGTCCAGCAGGTCGCGGATCGGCTTGCGCAGCAGTGATTCCCCTTCCGCCGTCATCACCACTGTGTACTTGTGGTCGGCCTGGAAGTAGGCCACGTCATCGATCATGATCAGCCGTGTGTCCTTGCCGGCGCTGGCCGTGATCCACACCAGTGGCTCGATGGGCGGCGTCTGCACGCGCGCGCCCAGGGTCGCCAGCAGCGCGGCCAGCGCATCGGCGTCGGCAGTGCCCAGTGCGATGCGTGATTGCAGTCGCTGCACGGTGGCTGCAAGGCGTTCGGGAGAGATCGGCTTGAGCAGATAATCGACCGCGCCCCTGTCGAAGGCATCGATGGCGTACTGGTCGTAGGCAGTGACGAACACGACTTGGGTGTGGGGGCTGGCCTCGGCGGCCGCTGCCGCTACTTCCAGGCCGGTCAAACCGGGCATGCGGATGTCCAGAAAGGC
>JBDSUI010000089.1:0-9962 GCA_039927795.1 Pseudoxanthomonas sp. | reverse complement strand
TCTCCGACCTGCACCTGGATTCCACCCGTCCCGCCATCACCGGCTTGTTCGCGAAGTTCGTGCGCGAAGAAGCCAGGCAAGCCGAGGCCCTGTACATCCTGGGCGATCTATTCGAGGCCTGGGTTGGTGACGACGACCCCTCCGAAGTAGGCACCGGCGTGGCCCTGGCCCTGCGGGAAGTGGTCGATGCCGGGGTGCCGGTTTATTTCATCCGCGGCAATCGTGATTTCCTGGTCGGCACCGAGTACGCCACGCGATCCGGCTTCCGGATCCTGCCCGATCCTGCCGTCGTGGTCCTGTATGGCAAGCCGGTGCTGCTCACCCATGGCGATCTGCTGTGCAGCGACGACCTGGCCTACCAGGCGTTCCGTACGCAGACGCGCAACCCGGCCTGGCAGGCGCATTTCCTTGGCCAGCCGCTGGAAGCACGACTGGCATTTGCGGCCCAGGCGCGCGCCGCCAGCCAGGCGCACCAGGCGAAACTGCGCGAAGGCGACAACGAGGTTCGCTTCGAGACCGTGACCGACGTGACCCCAGCCACGGTGGAAGGCGAGTTCACGCGCTACGGTATTGACACCATGATTCACGGCCACACGCATCGGCCCGCCCTGCACGATCTTCGCGTGGACGGCCGGGAATGCCGCCGCATCGTGCTGGGGGACTGGTACGAGCAGGGTTCAGTATTGCGCGTAGACAAAGATGGCTACCGCCTGCACTCTTTCGGCGCCGCATAAGGCCTGCTTTCTACGGGGCCAGCTGTTCCAGCGCGGCAATTTCCTCGGCGTCGAATCCTGCCGCCAACCGCGCCTGGTGGTTGAAGGGACCACGCAATACCGGGCCGGCATAGTTCGCCAGCAGCTCGCGGAAGGTGGAACGCGGCTCTACCCCGGTACGTTCGCAATACCAGCGATACCAGTGCGAGCCCGCGGCGACGTGCGCCACTTCCTCTCCCAGGATCAATTCCAGGATTTCGACGGTCGCCGTATCGCCCAGGTTGCGCAGCTTGCCGATCATCACCGGGGTCACATCCAGGCCGCGCGCTTCCAGTACCCGCGGCACCAGCGCCATGCGGGCCAGGCCGTCATGTGCGGTTTTCTCGGCCATTTCCCACAGGCCGTTGTGCGCATCGAAATCGCCATATTCATGGTCCAGTTCCCGCAAGCGGTCGCGCAACAGCACGAAATGGCGCGATTCGTCGTTGGCCACCGATACCCAGTCGGCATAGAACTGCGGTGGCATTCCTCGAAAGCGATACGCCGCGTCCCAGGCCAGGTCGATGGCGTTGAACTCGATATGGGCGATGGCATGGACGAAGGCAGCACGACCTTCGGCACTGCCGATGCCGCGCTGCGGAAGCTCGCGTGCCGGCACCAGCCGGGGGCGCGCTGGACGCCCGGGCATGCGGATCGGTTGCGCTGCGGGTGCATCGGCGTCAACCATTAGTTCACCGCGGGCGAACGCGGCGGCATGGGCCTGGGTCAGCGCGATCTTTTCATCCGGGGCAGACGCATCCAGGCAGGCGCGGGCGGC
Organism: Pseudoxanthomonas sp.; assembly: GCA_039927795.1. Classification (GTDB taxonomy): domain Bacteria; phylum Pseudomonadota; class Gammaproteobacteria; order Xanthomonadales; family Xanthomonadaceae; genus Pseudoxanthomonas_A. The sequence continues at coordinate 8,432 of JBDSUI010000089.1, read as the reverse complement.
GTCGAACAACGAATTCATGCGCTGTGCCCTGCATTCCCGCCCACCATCAGAAGCAGGATCACGACACCCGGCGCTGGCGCTTGGCTTCGTCCGAACGCAGTGATTCATTGCGCTCGAAGTAACCCGGATCAATACCGGTCACGTAGTTGCCATCGAAGCACGAGGAATCGAAGCGATGCAGATCCTGATTACCTTCGCGCACCGACGCTTCAAGGTCTTCCAGGTCCTGGTAGATCAACCAGTCGCAGCCCAGGAATTTCTCGATGTCCTCGATGCTGCGCTCGTTGGCCACCAGTTCGTCGACCGCCGGCATGTCGATGCCATAGATGTTGGGGAAGCGCACTGGCGGCGCCGCTGACGCCAGGTACACCTTGCGCGCACCAGCGTCACGCGCCATCTGCACGATCTGCTGGGAGGTGGTGCCGCGCACGATGGAATCGTCGACCAGCAGCACCACGCGGTTGCGGAATTCAAGCGGAATGGGATTGAGCTTGCGGCGCACGGACTTCACCCGCTCACCCTGCCCCGGCATGATGAAAGTGCGGCCAACGTAGCGGTTCTTGATGAAGCCTTCGCGATACTTCACCCCAAGCACATTGGAAATCTCCAGCGCGGCGTCGCGCGAGGTGTCGGGAATCGGGATGACGGTGTCTATGTCGTGGTCCGGACGCAGGCGCAGGATCTTCTCGCCCAACTTCACGCCCATGCGCATGCGCGCCTTGTGCACCGACACGTTGTCGATCATGGAATCGGGGCGCGCGAAGTAGACGTACTCGAAGATGCAGGGCGCGTGTTCCTGCGGCTCGGCGCAGATTTCCGAGAACAGCTCGCCGCGCGCGGTGATGACAATGGCCTCGCCCGGCTGCACATCGCGCACGCGCTGGAAGCCCAGGATATCAAGTGCTGCAGATTCCGAGGCCACGATATATTCGCTGCCCTCGTTGTGCTCGCGCTTGCCCAGCACCAGCGGACGGATACCGTGCGGGTCGCGAAAGGCCACCAGGCCCAGGCCCAGCACTACGCTGACCACTGCGTAGCCGCCCTTGACCCGGCGATGCACGCCGGCCACGGCACGGATCGCGGTCTCGGGCGACAGGGTGCGCTGGCGGTCCAGCTCATGCGCAAACACGTTCAGCAGCACCTCGCTGTCCGAATCGGTATTGATGTTGCGGCGATCCTCGGCAAAGACATCCTGGCGCAGGGCTTCGGTATTGATCAGGTTGCCGTTGTGGGCCAGGGCGATGCCATACGGCGAATTCACGTAGAACGGCTGCGCTTCATCCAGGCCTTCGGAACCGGCAGTGGGGTAGCGGCAATGGGCAATGCCGACGCGGCCTTCCAGCGTGCTCATCGCCTTGGGATTGAAGACATCGCGGACCAGGCCATTGTCCTTGTGCACGCGCAGGCGAGTGCCATCGGCAGTGGCGATGCCGGCCGCATCCTGGCCGCGGTGTTGCAGCACGGTCAGCCCGTCATACAACTGCCCCGCTACGTTCTGGTGGCCCACGATTCCGACGATGCCGCACATTGTTTGCGTACTCCGCTTGCTTATTGCTTTACTGGTAGCGAGGGGGGCCGTTTCGGGCCGCTGGAATGCCTGGGTGTTTCGATATTTGCAGGCTGGCCTGCGGGGTCCTTCCCTGAAGCCTCGATGTTTGCAGGCTGCTGCCCACCGGCCTCGATGCTCGCCGGAAAATCGTCTGCCGGGATGCGTTCCACCGCCTGCCGCTGCGACACGCCACCTTTGGCCTTGTCGATGACTTGCCGGACTACACCTTCCAGCAAGGGGCCGGACTCTGCATCCGGTTCGCCATTATCGCCCGGCAGCAGCCCTTTGCGAAAATCCATTTCCGGAACGGACCAGTCCGGCAGCCTGGCGCGCATCCAGTGAGCCCCAGGGATCAGCAGCGGCAGCATCGCCGATTGCTGCCAGGCCGGTTCGCGCGGCAGCGGTGTGAAACCAAGCAGCAGCACCAGCAGGCAAGCAAGGAAGGCGCCGCGCAATAAGCCCAGGCCGGCACCGAGCAGCCGGTCCAGGCCCGACAAGCCCACTGACTGGACCATGGTTCGGGCAAGTGCGCCAAGCAGGGTGACCGACACCATCACGGTTACAAAACTCAGGGCATAACCGCCGAACATCTCAGTCATGGTCGGCTGGCCATGGTCGGAGAGCCAGAACGCCACTTCGCCACCGAACTGGAACGTAACCCAGCCGGCCAGCAGCCAGGCGGCCGTCGAGACCAGGGTGCCGACCAGACCGCGGATCAGGCCCAGCAGGACCGACCCACCCAGGATGATCAACAGGACCAGGTCGATCACCGGCATCCCCACCACACGACGGCGGAAAAGATCCGGGCGCAATCGTTCTGATGACTACTCATCACTGGGCGACACCGAGGCACTTCGTAATCCCCGGTCAATCAATCACGGGTGCGGGCGCACCATGCCGTCCACGCCGACCTTGGCTGACACCTGCGCCTTCAATCGATCGGCATCGGCGCGGCTGGCAACCGGGCCCACGCGCACGCGGTTCAAGCTTCCCTTGTCAGTGTTGACCTGTTCGACAAAGGCGCTGAAACCACCAGCACGTAATTTGTCGCGCAGCGCATTGGCATCGGCCGCCTGCGAAAATGCACCTAATTGCACCGCAAAGCCAACACTGGAGGCGGCCGGTTTCGGCGCTTCGACTGGCTTGGCTACGGGGGCTACGGGGGCTACAGCTGCTACGGCAGTGGCTGCTGTGGCCACCGGCTTGGGCTCAGGCGGTGTCGGCTTTGGCGCTACTGCCTTGGCGGGGGTGGGCTTTGGCGCATCTGGCGGCAAGGCCTGGGTGGTGACCGGCGCCACGGCGGCGGCGGCCTGTGCCACCGAAGCCGAAACCGAAGCAGGTGTCGAGGCAGCTGCAGGCGGCGTCGCGGCCGTGGGCGCATCAAGCGTTACCACCTGCGCCTTGACGTCGCTGCGTACCTGCGAGGCCTTCAGGCGCATGGCTTCGGCATCGGCGCGGTCGGTGTAGGGACCGATGCGCACCCGATAGGCCGTGCGCCCGTTGATGGTGGCGGGTTCGCGGAAGGCCGGCATCGAAGACTGCTTCAACCTTGCGATTACTGCATCGGCATCAGCCGGGGTCGCGTAGGCGCCGAAATTGACCGCAAAGTTGCCGCCGGCCGTGCTGGCCGGGAGCATCGCAGCGGCTGCGTCCGGCGATGTACCCAATGGAATCGCTTCGCTTGCCGGTGTCGTTGCGGCCGGGGCTGGCGCACTGCTGCCCAGACCGACTACACCACCTGCCGGTGCCTGCCCCGGCGTCACCAGCGGCAGCTCACGGGTTTCGTACTGGCCACCTGGCGTTGCCGGCATATCAAGCGGAACATCGGACACGCCACTGTCGGGGGCTGGGCCCTTGATCAGCATGGGCAGGAAGATCACTGCCAGCGCTACCAGGACGACGGCGCCGATCAGGCGTTGCTTGAGTGTGGTATCCATGCGGGCTCGCAAAACGACGCGGCGGGAATGCCGCGCGAATTATACGGCGCAGGCAATCCGCTTCCCCGTCATTGACCTGAATGCAGGACCGCCATCGCTTCGGCAACCGTGTGGAAGGAACCGAACACCACGATGCGGTCGCCGTCCTGCGCGCATGCACGTGCGGCCTGCAGCGCCAGCGCCACGCTGGCATGCCGCGAGCCCTGTGATGCCGCAGACGACGACAGCTTGGCGGCCAGCGCATCCACGCCCTGCCCACGACCGGCGACTCCTTCCAGGCCTGCCAGGAACCAGTCTGAGATCTGCTCTGCCAATGCATCGACCACGCCAGCGGCGTCCTTGTCGGCAAGCGCGGCGAACACGGCCAGGGTATGCCCTGGCACGGGTTCAGCCTGAAGCCAGGCCGCCAGCGTGCGCGCGGCCTGTGGGTTGTGGCCCACGTCCACAATCACCGGCACGCCCTGCAGAGTGAACCGCTGCAAGCGGCCCGGCAGCACCGCAGTGGCTACCCCCTGCGCAAGCGCGGCGACCGAAAGCGCGATATCCAGTGCGCGCAGGGCGGCAATGGCGGTGGCGGCATTGGCACGCTGGACCGGCGCGGCCAATGAAGGCGTGGGAAGTTCGACCTCGAAGCCGGCATCGCGCCAGCGCCAATGCCCTGCATCCACGGTCTCGTGGAAGAAATCGCTGCCCAGCCGGATCGCGTTGGCGCCAATCGCGTAGGCATGACCCAGCACGCTGGAAGGTGAATCCATTTCGCCCAGCACCAGCGGTTTCCAGGCGCGTGCAATCCCGGCCTTTTCAAAGCCGATGCTCTCGCGGTCGCAACCCAGCCAGTCGACGTGGTCGATATCCACGGTGGTGATAACCGCCACGTCGGCATCGACAATGTTCACCGCGTCCAGGCGTCCGCCCAGTCCGACTTCCAGCACTACCAGATCCAACGCCGCGTTCTGGAACAGCCACAGTGCGGCCAGCGTACCGAATTCGAAGTAGGTCAATGCAATTCCGCCACGCGCGGCCTCCACCGCTTCAAATGCGAGCAGCAAGGCCGAATCGTCTGCGTCAGCGCCCTCAAGGCGCACGCGCTCGTTGTAGCGCAGCAGATGTGGCGAAGTGTAGGTGCCGACCTTCAACCCTGCGGCGCGGGCAATGGCTTCGATGAAGGCCACCGTAGAGCCCTTGCCATTGGTGCCGCCGACCGTGATGACATGGGTCGCGGGCTTGTGCAGGGACAGGCGCCGCGCCACCTCGCGGCTGCGCTCCAGACCGAGTTCGATCGAATTCGGGTGTTGCTGCTCGATGTAGGCCAGCCAATCCTGCAACGTGCGGGCCACGACTTACAGCGCCCGATGCACTGCTTCGCCGAAGAACGGCGTGTGGTGCGCGCAGTCATTGAGACGCACGACTTCCAGGCGGTCCACGTCGGGGCCTTCCAGCAGATTGAGCGTGGTCGGTGCCTGGCGGAAGCTCCACAGCCGGGACAGTGGTAACCCCAGGATGCGGCACAGAATCACGCGGTTGACTGCATCGTGCGCCACCACCAGTAACGTATCGTCGTCGCCCAGCCCTGCGGTCGCGCGGGTCAGACCCTGCCACGAGCGATCCAGCACCTGGCCCAGCGATTCCCCACCGGGCATCAAGACCGTTTCAGGCGCCTCGCGCCAGGCACGCAACAGGGTCGGATCCTTGTCGTGGATCTCGCTGGCCAGCAGGCCTTCCCATTGACCATGGGCGATCTCCTGCAGGTCAGGGTCCAGGCGCAGCATCGGGGCGCGCGTGTCGCCCAGAGCAAGTTCGGCGGTGTGGCGCGCACGCGACAGCGGCGAAGCCACGGCACGGGTGATTTCAACCTGCGCCAGGCGTTTGCCCAGCGCGGTGGCTTGGTGCACGCCGGTGGGCGAGAGAGGGATATCGATCTGGCCCTGATAGCGGCCTTCGGCATTCCACGGCGTTTCGCCGTGGCGGGCAAGCAGAATACGCATGCGTGGAGTAATCCGATGTTGGGGGTTGGCCGTCGTTGCGCCAATCGGCAGTGCGCTTGCGGGCGACGACAGAAGCGAATGATACCGTCCCGCGCCGCGAGCGGCCCAAAGCGCCATGCCATCAGCACGCGACGCCGCGTGCCGGCAGCACCACAGCGATCAGCCCATGCGGGACCAGTGGACCGATTGAATGGAACAGGAAGGCCCGATCAGGGCGCCACACCCATTTCCCGGAGCAGCTGCGGGGCCGGATACACCTCCTGCATGATCCAGCGCAGGTAGCGGCCATCGACCGAGATCATCCGCGTCATTTTCGGGTCGAACACCCAGTTCGAACTCACCGATTCCCAGTTGCCGTCGAAAGCCAGGCCGACCAGCTTGCCGTGTGCATCCAGCACGGGCGAGCCGGAGTTGCCACCGGTGATATCCAGGTTGGAAAGGTAGTTCACCGGCACCGTGCCCAGGCGCGTGTCTGCCAGGCCGCCGTAGCGCCTGGCCTGGACTGCATCCAGCAAGGCCTGCGGTGCATCAAAGGGTTCCATTCCCGTAGCCTTGGCGGCTACGCCTTCCACCGTGGTGAATGGCGTGTACTCCACGCCGTCGCGCGGCTGGTAGCCGACCACGTTGCCGAAGGTGATGCGCAGCGACAGGTTGGCATCGGGATAGACGAATTCCCCCTGGCTCTTGCGGTAGTCGGCCACCGCCTGCAGATAGACCGGTCGCGCCAGCAAGGTCTCGCCCGCCTGCGTCTTGACCTGTTCCTCCAGGGCCAGCAGCGACGGCATCACCGCCACGGCGTACTGGATGACAGGATCGGTGCTGGACTCGAACGCCTTGCGATCGGCCTGCAGCCACTTAAGGCGCTCATCGGTGCTGCCCAGCCCGGTGCTGGCCAGTCGATCCAGTACCGGGCGGAAGTCCTGCCCGCTGCTGCCCGCGAGCAGCTGGTCAATGGGCGCCAGCCGTTGCCCGGCTGCAAGCTGCGCGTATTGCTGCAGCCAGTACTGCTGCAACTGGCGGTCCATGGCCGGCACGTAACGACGCTCCAGCTGCTTCTGCGCGCCCTCCAGAGTCGGCAGGTCACGCTGCTGGTAACCAGACTCGCGCTGCGCATCGGGTTTTTCGCGTTCGATCGACAGGCGGTACGACTGGATCGCCGACCCCAGCATGGCCGTGTTGTTGAGCTGAGCCAAGATGTAATCGCGTTCGCGCGTGCTCCTGGCAAGCTCGCCAATCTCCAGCAGCTTGCGGTGCGCCGCCAGTGCGGCGCTACCCTGCGCGCCACGACCGCGCAGCCATGCCAGCACCGCGGCCTCATCGGCATGCTTCTGTCCGGCCGCATCGATACGCTGGAAACCGGCCAACTGGCCTTCGTAATTTTTCCTGGTGTTGTTCCAGCTGGCCAGGGTGCTGGCGTACTTGACCTGGATATCCGGGTTCTTGTCGCCTGCGGCCTGCACCATCCTGATCAGGTTGCCGTAGTGCTTGCCGATGGTCGGATAGGTCCAGCTGGCGGTAGTGTCGAATTCACTGGCCAGCGCGTAGCGATTGGTGCTACCCGGATACCCGGCGACCATGACGAAATCGCCCGCGCCCAGCGGCTGGTCGGCGAACTTCAGCCAGTGCCTGGGGCGGTACGGCACGTTGTCGTCGGCGAAGGTAGCCGGCTTGCCGTCCTTGCCCACGTAGGCGCGATAGAACGCAAAGTCGCCGGTGTGGCGCGGCCACATCCAGTTGTCGATGTCGCCGCCATACTTGCCCACCCCCACCGGCGGCGCGTAGGCCAGCCGCACGTCCCTGATTTCCAGGTTGCGGAACAGGCGATAGGTATTGCCGCCGGAAAAACTGAAAACCCGGCAACGGAACCCCGCTTCGGCTTCACATTCGGCGATAAGCTTCTTGTCGAAAGCCTCCAGGGCGCGGGTGCGCGCCAGCGCATCGTCTCCTGCGGAGGCGATGGCCGCCCTGGCCTCAACGCTGACGTCCTGGATGGAATCCAGCACGTAGATGCGCGCGTTGGGGCCGGCGCTGACTTCCTCTGCAGGGCTGGCCGCGTTGAAGCCGGACTTGATGAGATTCTTTTCTGCCGTCGAGTTCAGTTGAATTGCGCCGTAGGCGCAGTGGTGGTTGGTGACCACCAGGCCAGCGGGCGAAACAAAGCTGGCGGTACAGCCACCCAGTGCCACCACCGCGCCCATCGGGTCACCGGTCAGGCTGGCCAGTTGCCTGGCGCTGAGCTTGAGTCCGGCCTGCTTCAAAGCGCCGGCAATCTCCGGTAGCTGTTGCGGCACCCACATGCCTTCCGCGGCAAGCGCGGCGCCAGTATGTGCCGAAAAAACCAGGATCAGGGACACGGACAAGGGCTTCAGGCGCACAATAATTCCTTGCAGATCATGAGCTTCGCATTGTAGCGGTTCGGTCCGCCAGCGACCCGGCGAGCGTTGGCATTGCACCCCGGGTCTCGTCATCGACCCCGGCGTATAATTCGCGCCCTCTCTCAGGCAGGGTCTGCACCGTCATGGCGCAAACGATGAAAGCACTGGTCAAGCGCGAAGCTGGCAAGGGCATCTGGATGGAACAGGTCCCCGTGCCCCAGCCCGGCCCCAACGAAGTGCTGATCAAGCTTGAAAAAACCGCGATCTGTGGCACCGACCTGCATATTTACCTGTGGGATGACTGGAGCCAGCGCACCATCAAACCTGGTCTGGTGATCGGCCACGAGTTCGTGGGCCGCATTGCCGAATTGGGCCCGGGTGTCAGTGGCTACGCCGTAGGCCAGCGCGTTTCCGCCGAAGGCCACATCGTCTGCGGCCATTGCCGCAACTGTCGCGGTGGCCGCCCGCACCTGTGCCCGCACACGGTGGGCATTGGCGTGAATCGCAACGGCGCCTTCGCCGAGTTCATGGTCATGCCGGCCAGCAACCTGTGGCCCATCCCCGACCAGATTCCCAGCGAGCTGGC
>JBDSUI010000088.1:0-2879 GCA_039927795.1 Pseudoxanthomonas sp. | reverse complement strand
TGCAGCACGGCCAGCACGCCGACGCCGGCAATCAGCACCACGCTGATTGCAAAGGCCGGGCCTGCGTGGAGCAGGCCGTAAAGTTTGAATGCGGCAAATACCGTCAGCAGCAGCACGCCGATGGCGCCGCCCTGCAGGGCCAGTGCAAACGATCGCTTGCTGTCGCGTTGACGCCAGCCGAACACCAGGCCCGCCAGTGCCGCAGCGGAGATGCCGGCCAGGCGCAGCTCGATGGGCAGGGTGAACATGCCCTGGTCCACCGCATATTTCAGCAGCGCCGCCACACCGGCCAGCAACACCAGCATGCCGATCTTGACCGGCACGTTGCCCACGGTAAACCAGCGTTTCACCGCGCGCATGGCGACGGTAATAGCATCCGGCCTGGCAGTGGCTGAGGACTGACGCGGGAGGATGGGACCTGGTGAAACGAGGGGAGCGGACGATGCCGCCGACTTCGGCGGCAAAGGTGGCGGCGACTGCGCCACCGGGGACTCGCTAGCTACTTGTATCGGCCGAAGCGGGGTAGCTGGCTCCTGCACGGCTGCGGTGCGGGTCAGCTCGGACAGGGTCGGTGCACTTTCCGGGTCTGGCGGCCGCGTCGCGCCTGCTTCGGCCGAAGCCGCGTAGTCAGGGCGATACGCGGTCTGCACCGGCGTCGCCGCGGGCGTTACAACGGCAGCCGGCTGATGGTAGACCCGCTGTTCAAGCTCACTTACACGCCGCTTCAATCCGCTGATGGATACCAGCGCCATGATCAGCAGGATCGGTACCGCCAACAACACCAGGCCAAGCAGAACCAGTATCCCCGCCAGATCATCCATTACGTGTATTTCCATTCCTTGCGAAGACGCAGCGTCGATGAATCAGTGGCCATTTGCAACCGGCGCGCAGTCATTGTCGGTATGGCCGGCAAGCCCGGACGCCACATGCAGGTGTCATGCTGACAGATACGACAGGAGCGCCACTAGGGCGCTCCTGCGTTACATCGACGCCGTACGCGTGGGTTGTTTGCCTTTACCTTGCCGCGACCACGCGCACCATTTCCAGGCATTTGTTGGAATAGCCCCACTCGTTGTCATACCAGGCCACCAGCTTGACGAACGTGCTGTCCAGGGCGATGCCGGCGTCTGCGTCGAAGATCGAAGTACGTGTGTCGCCGCGGAAATCAGTGGCCACGACCTTGTCTTCGGTGTAGCCCAGGATGCCCTTCAATGCGCCTTCGCTCTGCGCCTTCATTTCTGCGCAGATCTCGGCGTAGCTTGCCTCCTTCTCCAGTTCCACCACCAGGTCGACCACCGAGACGTCGGAGGTCGGAACGCGGAACGACATGCCGGTGAGCTTCTTGTTCAATTCCGGGATTACCACGCCAACGGCCTTGGCTGCGCCAGTGCTGGAGGGAATGATGTTCTCCAGGATGCCACGCCCGCCACGCCAGTCCTTGTTGCTTGGACCATCGACAGTCTTCTGGGTGGCCGTAGCTGCGTGCACGGTGGTCATCAGGCCGCGCTTGATGCCCCACTTGTCATGCATGACCTTGGCAATCGGCGCAAGGCAGTTGGTAGTGCAGCTGGCGTTGGAAACAATCGCCTCGCCCGCATATTTCTGGTGATTGACGCCAAACACGAACATCGGCGTGTCGTCCTTGGACGGCGCCGACAGAATGACTTTCTTGGCGCCTGCGTCCAGATGCTTCTGCGCGGTGACCTTGTCCAGGAACAGGCCGGTCGATTCGATCACCACCTCGGCACCCGCTTCGCCCCACTTCAAGGCGGCCGGGTCGCGTTCCTGGGTCAGGCGGATCTTCTTGCCATTGATCACCAGATGGTTGCCGTCAACGGAGACCTCGCCATCAAAGCGGCCATGCACCGAGTCGTACTTCAGCATGTAGGCCAGGTAGTCGGGTTCCAGCAAATCATTGATGGCAACGATTTCAATGTCGTTGCCGAAATTCTGTACGGCCGACCGCAGCACGTTGCGACCGATGCGGCCGAAGCCGTTGATACCTACCTTGATTGACATTGCCCAGGACTCCTGCGGCCGCGCATCCGGCGTACCGCTCAGCGGTTGAAGGGACCGCCATTCTAGCAGGCGTGCGCAGACTGGCCGTTCTGCGACTTGATCCCGCTCAAGCGACGCAAAAGGCAATACGCGGACACTGCCGCCATTCCACTACCGAAGAGATTGCCCGATGAAAAAAACACTGCTCGTTTGCAGCCTGCTGGTCGCTGCATCCAGCGGCGCCCTGCCCGCCCTGGCCCAGTCCAAAGGCGACTGGACGGTTGGCGTCGGCGTGCACCAGGTTAATCCCAGGTCGGACAACGGCGCGCTGAACGGAACCGCGCTTGGCCTGGGACGCCTTGATCTGAGCGTGGACAGCGACGTCAAGCCCACTATCACCGCCGAATATTTCATTGCCGACAACCTGGGCATTGAAGTACTGGCCGCGCTTCCGTTCAAGCATGAGATCAGCATCCAGGGTCTGGGCGTCGTTGGCGAAACCAGGCATCTGCCGCCGGTGGTCTCGCTGCAGTATCACTTCAACAGCGCCGGCAACGTGTCGCCGTTTATGGGGGCAGGCCTCAACTACACGACCTTTTTCAGCGAAGAAGGCAAGGGCGCACTGACCGGCGCACGCTTGAAGCTGGAGGATTCGTGGGGCCTGGCAGCGCATGCCGGCCTGGATTTCAAGATCGGCAAGCGCGGCGCGTTGCGCATCGACATGCGCTGGGCCGACATCGACACCAAGGTCTCGGTCAATGGCGCCAAGCTGGGCAGCGCCAGCATTGATCCGCTGGTCTACGGAGCCGCGTACGTCTGGAAGTTCTGATCCGCACATCACCGGGTCACCTGATCCACCGATCATGCCGGTTAGAATCAAG
>JBDSUI010000087.1:0-4991 GCA_039927795.1 Pseudoxanthomonas sp. | reverse complement strand
AGCGAGATGCGCAGCGCCTCGAGTTCGACCGGCTCCAGCGGCTGCGCCGAGGTCACGGTGGCCTTGACCACGCGTTCGGCGTCGGCGCGGTGCAGCGCGTAGTGCGCGGCGATTTCGGGCAGCAGTGCGAGGCGGCGGTTCGCGGCGAGCACGGCCAGGAACTGGCGGAAGATCGGATCCACCTCACCGGGCGGCAGCAGCAACTCGACGAGCTGGTCCGCGGTGACGCGCGGATTGCCGAGCACCGGCACCATCACCGGATCGGCGACCGCGAGGGCGGAGAAGCCGAGCAGATGCGACCACGCCGGCAGGCGACCCTGGTCCTGCGCGAGCGAGAACGCGGCGCGGGCATAGGGACGGGCGAAGGTGAGGGACTGGCTCATGGCGTGGTGCTCAGATTTCGGCGGCCAGCTCGTCCAGCAGCGCCTTGTGCGCGCGGCTGTCGATCTCGCGTCGGATCAGCTTCTCGGCGCCGGCCACGGCCAGCATCGACACCTGCTTGCGCAGGTCCTCGCGGGCACGACCGGTGGCGGCGACGATCTCCGCCTGGGCGGCGGCCTTCTGCCGGTTGCCCTCGGTAACGGCTTCTTCCCGCGCGGCGTCGATTATCTGGTTCGCGCGCATCTCGGCCTGGGAGATGATCTCCGCGGCCTTGGTGCGGGCTTCGCGCAACTGCTCGTTGACGCGCTCCTCGGCCTGCGCCAGGTCCTTCTTGCTGCGATCGGCGGCGGCGAGGCCTTCGGCGATCTTCGCCTGGCGCTCTTCGATGGCCGCCATGATATGCGGCCAGCCGAACTTCATCACCAGCCATGCGACGGTGAAGAAGGCGACGCCCTGGATGACCAGAGTCAGATTGAAATCCATTGTTCGCTCCTAGGCGACGGCGGCGGAATGCTGCCGTCGCGTGACGTCCGCTTGCCTTAGCCCGCGAGCTGCGAGATGAACGGATTGGCGAAGATCAGCAGCAGGGCGATGGCGACGCCGATGATCGGCACGGCGTCGAGCAGGCCGGCGACGATGAACATCTTGGTCTGCAGCATCGGGGTCAGTTCCGGCTGACGGGCCGAACCTTCCAGGAACTTGCCACCGAGGATGGCAAAACCGATCGCGGTGCCGAGGGCGCCAAGACCGATCAGCAGGCCGGCCGCGATGACCGTGAACTTCGCGATTTCTGCGTAGAGGGCGACATTTTCCATGGTGTTCTCCGTACAACTAGTCAGGTGTGAAAAAGGATGGGATGAAAGGGTGAAGCGAAACTTGTCGGCTTAGTGGCTTTCAGCCGCCATGCTCAGGTACACGACGGTCAGCATCATGAAGATGAAGGCCTGCAAGGTAATGACCAGGATGTGGAAGGCCGTCCACACGAAGCCCGAGATGAACTGCAGTGGCGCCATCACATAGGTCATGCCGCTGGAAGCCGCAGCATTCCAGGTCATCAATGCGATCAGGATGAAGATCAATTCGCCGGCATACATGTTGCCGAACAGTCGCAGCGTCAGCGAGAGCGGGCGCACCAGCTCCTCGATCACGCGCAGCAGCAGGTTGGCCGGGGCCAGCAGGATCTTCATGACCGTGCCCTCGGCGTGGAACGGCGCGGTAAAGGCCTCGGCGGTGAACTTGCCAATGCCCTTGTGGCTGATACCGAAGACCTGGATCAGCAGGAACACCATCAACGACAGGCCCAGCGTGGTGTTGAGGTCAGCGGTGGGAACAATGCGCAGGTAAGCGTGCGCCGGGTCATGGCCGGCGGCCTCATTGGCCTTGCCCCACAGCGCGGGCAGCCAGTCGACCGGCAGCATGTCCATGAAGTTCATCAGGAACACCAGACAGAAGATGGTCAGCGCCAGCGGCGCGATCAGCTTGCTGCGGCCGTGGAAGGTCTCGCGGACCAGGCCATCAACGAAACCGACCACCATTTCCACAACGGTCTGGAACTTGCCAGGCACGCCCGCTGTCGCCTTGCGTGCAGAACGCAGGAAAAAGAACAGGAACAGCCCCGACATCAGCAGCGTGAAGATCACGCTGTCGATATTGATGGTCATGAACTTGCCTTCTCCCACATGCCACTGGAGATGCTGCAAGTGGTGCTGGATGTATTCGGTGGACCCGCCACCGGAGGCCGTTTCAGCGCTCACGTTCTACCCTGACACTAAAGTTCAAAATCAATGGATGCGCGACCAGTGCGGTTGCGAACCCTGCCAGCAGCGGGAGCGGCGCCATGCGCCCAACACCCAATGCCAATGCAAATATCGTTATCAACACAAGCCATTTCAGGCCGGTGCCCAACAGCAATCGCATGAAAGCCGACCGCGCCGTTACCACTCCGCCCCCCAGCGCGATATTCGCAGCCAGGGCACCTCCCAACACCACACCTGCCCCGCCCACAAGCGCGGCCAGCGAGGCCGGCCAGCCCTGAACAAGGAAAACCAGCGCTACCAGCACCACGGCGGCCATCTGGTACGAAGCCGCCCGCAATGCCAGTCGCCGACCTGCAGCGGCGGAATTCAGCATGTGCGAGACCTGGTGACTAGGAAGCGGCAAAGCCGGTGAACGCACCTTGCCTAGCCGCAAAAGTATAACAGGCGTTAAATTTAAGCGGCAACCGATATACGCCTTTGCGCCATTTATCGCCTAGATGGCGCCCAGCACCCTGACGATTCGGGGCAGGACGTGAAACGATTTCAGTGAATTTGCGTCTTCATCGTTCAAACCCGGAACTTTCGCCAGACCAGCCGGTCACTTGCATACGGTCTGCGCCCAACTTCCTCGTCGATGCTCCGTCGCAGACCCTCCACGAAGCCCCGGCCCGCTGCCGGGGCTTCTTCTTTCTGGACGCCCGCAGCCCGGATCACAGGAGAGTCCTGTCGCATGCAGAGAGAGGATTGCCTGGACACGCCCTGCGGAAGGGTCATAATGCGATTCGTTCTCATTTAGATGCGTAGCCATGGCCAAAACCCTCAGCTTTGCGAGCCTCCACTTCAGCGTGGCGTTCCTGCTGGGCTGGCTGTTTACTGGCAGCCTGCTGGTTGGCGGTCTGCTGGCCATCGTCGAGCCGGCCTGCAATACGGTGGTCTTCCATTTCCACGAGAAGGCATGGAAGCGGATTGAAGCGCGCCGCGGAATTCGGGGCCCGGGCCTAGCCCAGCCCCTATCTGCATCCGTTACCGGGTTAGCCGGTGCAGAGGGCCACATCACGCGGCCTCCACTTCCGATGTGATTTACTGAACTAGTCAGTACAACATTCTGTCTGACTTAACTCATGGAGTGATTCCCCCCGATGTCCAAGCACCTCCCCCTGGCCCTGTCGCTGGCTGCAACCGGCCTTTTCTTTGCAAATACCGCATACGCCATTGAAGACGACCGGTTCCTGCTGCGTCTGGGTGCAATCTCTGCCGACGGCCAAAGCGAGATCCGCGGCAGCACCGAATTTGCCGGTGAAGCTTTCGATTTCAGCGAAGGTTTCGACTATGGCAGCGCGGAGATTTCTCCGCGTGTGGAAGGCCAGTTCCGCTTCAGCGAACGCAACCGCCTGCTGTTCAACTACTTCAGCTACGACAAAGACCAGAGCGCAACCCTGGGCAACGAGCTGTCCTACGACGACGTAACGCTGCCTGCCGGCAGCCTTGCCAAGGTCGAGACGAAGTTTGAATTGGCCAGCCTGGTCTACGACTTTGCCGTGGTAGAAACCGACAAGATCAGTCTGGGCCTGCAGATCGGCGCCGAGTACGCGAAGCTGGAAAGCACCCTGTCGGCCGAGGCCGGTGCGCTTGGATACCGCACCAGCGCCAACGAGGACGGGTTTGCTCCGGTGGTGGGTGCACGCTTCACCGCAGCCCCCAGCGAAAAGTGGCGCGTGGTCGTACAGGCGCAGTACCTGGATGCCGACTGGGGTGACCTGGGTGACTACCAGGGCGACCTCAGCCGGGCCAATGCACTGGTCGAGTACCGCATCACCCCGGCGTTTGGCATGTTTGCCGGCTACGATTGGTTCAAGCTGGATGTGGAGCAGAGCGGCGGCCAGGGCGTGGTCGGACTGGACCAGCGTTTCAAGGGACCGATGGCGGGCGTAACGTTCGCGTTCTGAGCTGCGTCTTCCTGACACTCTGATTCGAAACGAAAGAAGCCCCGGATCACGCGGGGCTTTTTTCTGTCTGGCGTCATGCTTTCTTTTTGGGGATATACAGATCAGTGATGGTGCCGTCGAACACTTCGGCTGCCATGCCCACCGATTCGCTGAGGGTGGGATGCGGGTGGATGGTGTGGCCGATGTCGGCCGCGTCGGCGCCCATCTCGATCGCAAGCGACACTTCTGCGATCAGGTCGCCGGCATGCACGCCGACGATGGCACCACCGATGATGCGGCGGGTTTCCTCATCGAAGATCAGCTTGGTGAAGCCTTCGCCGCGGCCAATACCCACCGCGCGCGCCGAAGCGACCCACGGAAACTTGCCGACGCCTATTTTCAGGCCGCCGGCCTTGGCTTCGGTCTCGGTGACGCCGACCCAGGCAATTTCCGGATCGGTGTAGGCCACCGACGGAATCACCCGCGCCACCCATTCCTTCTTTTCACCGGCCGCAACTTCCGCCGCCAACTTGCCTTCATGCGTGGCTTTGTGGGCCAGCATCGGGTTACCGACGATATCGCCAATGGCGAAGATGTGCGGCACGTTGGTACGCATCTGCCGGTCGACCGGGATGAAACCGCGATCAGTGATGGTGACTCCGGCCTTGTCCGCACCGAGCTTGCTGCCGTTGGGCGAACGCCCCACGGCGACCAGCACGCGATCGAAGGTGCTGGTCTGCAGTTCCGCGGACTGGCCCTCCACCGCACTTTCGAACGCAACGCTGACGCCCTTCGCGGATGCTTCTACCTTGGTCGCCTTGGTTTTCAGGTGAATCGCCACGCCCAGCTTCTTCAGACGATCGGACAGCGGCTTGACCAGGTCCTTGTCGGCACCGGGCATCAGCTGGTCCATGAATTCCACCACGGT
>JBDSUI010000086.1:0-10443 GCA_039927795.1 Pseudoxanthomonas sp. | reverse complement strand
CTTCTACCTTGGTCGCCTTGGTTTTCAGGTGAATCGCCACGCCCAGCTTCTTCAGACGATCGGACAGCGGCTTGACCAGGTCCTTGTCGGCACCGGGCATCAGCTGGTCCATGAATTCCACCACGGTCACCTGGCTGCCCAGGGCGCGATAGACGGTCGCCATTTCCAGGCCGATGATGCCGCCACCCACGACCAGCAACTGCCCGGGTACGTCGACAATCTGCAGCGCATCGGTGGAATCCATCACCCGCGGGTCGTCCCACGGGAAGGCGGGCAGTTTCACTGCCTGCGAACCGGCGGCGATGATGCATTGCTCGAATCGCAGCAACTGGGCCTTGCCGTCTTCGCCGACGATTTCAAGCTCGTTAGGTGACACGAAACGGGCGACGCCCTGAACGATGCGCACCTTGCGCTGCTTGGCCATGCCGGCCAGGCCCTTGGTGAACTGTCCGACTACCTTGCTGTCCTTGAACGCGCGCAGCTTGTCCAGGTCAATCTTCGGCGGCCCGAACTCCACACCGATCTCGGCCGAATGCGCCGCTTCGTCGATCAATGCGGCAGCGTGCAGCAACGCCTTGGAGGGAATGCAGCCCACATTGAGGCAGACCCCGCCCAGCGCGGAATAGCGCTCGATCATCACGGTATCCAGGCCGAGGTCGGCGGCGCGGAAGGCGGCGGTGTAACCGCCCGGTCCGGAGCCCAGCACCACCAGGCGACATTCGATGTCGGCCGGCTTGCCGGTGCCCGGCGCGGATTGGGGCGCTGGCACGGAAGAGGGCGGGGCGACAGGCGCGGCGGGTGAAGGCGTGACCGGAGGCTTGTGCATCTCGGCCTCGGCCTTGACCGGTGCCGAATGCGCAGGTGTCGACGCTGCAGGGGCGGTAGCAGTGTCCGCTTCCACTTCCACTTCCAGAATAACCACCACGCTGCCTTCGGACAGGCTGTCGCCCAGCTTCACCTTCACTTCCTTGACCACGCCGGCAGCGGACGAGGGTACTTCAAGCGTCGCCTTGTCCGATTCCAGCGTTAGCAGGCCCTGGTCCTTCTTCACCGTGTCGCCGACTGCGACCAGGATTTCGATAACCGGCACTTCACTGTAGTCGCCGATGTCTGGAACCTTCACTTCGATCGTATTGGCCATTTCATCTCTCCGTCAGTCCTGTCTGTCCGGGATCTTCGGACTCGCCCAGCTCGCGGCGGACGTCCTCGATCGCATCGTTGCGGGTATCGGTCGCGCGCTCATGCCTGCCCTCATCCGCGACCGTCGCCTGCAGCCGCAGCGCCTGACGCGCCGCTTCGCCATCAAGGCCAAACAGACTGCGTACATGCAGGTCCTGCTGCGGGAACGGAATCTCGATTCCGTAACGCTGCAGGGCCGAGTGCAGCGCCCAGTTGTAAGCCGCCTTGACAGCACTGGGTCGCTTGGTGGCCTCGGCCGTCAGCCAGATGACCAGTTCGAAATCCAGGCTGCTGGAGCCAAAGCCGGTGAGCCAGACCTGCGGCCTGCGAGGTCCGTCCTGGGCGAGCGTAAAGGGCACCTCGGCGGCCGCTTCCAGCGCCGCGCGCTTGACCTGCTCCTTGTCGATGCCATAGGCGACCCCGAACGGTATGCGCGTGCGTCTCGATACTTCCCGGTAGGTCCAGTTCACCACCCGTCCGCTGACGAATTCGGAATTGGGCACCAGGATGTCGATGTTGTCGTTGGTGACGATGCGGGTGGCGCGGATCTTCACGTCCCGCACCTCGCCATGCACGCCCGATTCCAGTTCCACGAAGTCACCCACCTTCAGCGACTTGTCGAACAGCAGGATCAGGCCGGAAATGAAATTACTGAAGATGGCCTGCAGGCCAAAGCCCAGGCCGACGCCCAGCGCACCGGCAAAGACCGTCAGCTTGCCCACCGGTATGCCAGCCAATTGCAACGCCAGCAACACGCCGATCAACAACAATGCGTACTGGGACAGCGTGCTGAGCGTGTACAGCGAGGCCCGGTTCACCTGCGGATGCTTCTTGCCGAAGCGCTGCAAGGTCCGCCGTACGAATACCGACAGGCCCCAGGTCGCGAGCAAGGTCAGAGTGGCGGCAAGCAGGCTGCCTACGGTCAACGACAACCCATGGAAAGGCACCAGGTCGTAGTCAAGCAGGTTTTGCAGGTCCTTCCAGCCGCTGGACGCCACCCGCCGTGCCGAGGCTCCGGTGTCCGGGCCCATTGGCGCCAACGCGGGCCTGGATTGGCTTTGCAGCATTGTGGTTCAGTGCGTCGCGGGCGCGAAAGAAAAAGCGCTGGCCCGTGCGGGAACGCACCGCTGGCGGCTTGCGCTCACAGCAGCACGCGGCGCATGTCGGCAAGCAGCTGCGCCAGATAGGCAGTGAAACGTGCGGCCGAAGCCCCATCGATCACGCGATGGTCATAGCTCAGCGACAGCGGCAACTGCAGGCGTGGCTGGAAGGCCTTGCCATCCCATAGCGGCTGGATCGAGGCTTTCGAGACACCGAGAATGGCCACTTCCGGCGCATTGACGATGGGCGTGAAGGCCACCCCGCCGATACCGCCCAGTGACGATATGGAGAAGCAGCCGCCGGACATTTCCGCCGGACCCAGCTTGCCATCGCGCGCCTTTGCAGCCAGCTCACCCATTTCCGTGGCCAGCTCGGCAAGTCCTTTCCTGTCCACGTCGCGGATCACGGGCACGACCAGACCGTTTGGCGTGTCTGCGGCGAAACCAATGTGGAAATATTTTTTCAGGGTGAGGTTTTCGCCAGTGGCGTCCAGCGAAGCGTTGAAGTCGGGATATTTCTTCAGGCCGGCCACCACTGCCTTCATGATAAAAACGAGCATGGTCAGCTTGATGCCCGCCTTCTCGTTTTCCTTGTTGAGCAGCACCCGCAGTGCTTCCAGGTCGGTGATGTCGGCGTGGTCGTGCTGGGTGACGTGTGGAATGAGCGCCCAGTTGCGCGCGAGGTTGGCGCCGGAAATCTTCTGGATCCGCGACAGTGGCTTGACTTCAATCTCGCCGAACTTGGCGAAGTCGACCTTGGGCCAGGGCAGCAGGCTGAGCCCGTTGCCGCCAGAGGTCTTCGCAGCCGAAGCACCGCCCACCACGGCGGCGCCTTCGGCCAGCGCCTCCTTGACGTACTTCTGCACGTCTTCCTTGCTGATGCGGCCGGCGCGTTCGCTGCCCTTGACCCGGGTCAGGTCAATGCCAAGCTCGCGTGCGAACAGGCGCACCGACGGGCTGGCATGCGGGATTTTCTGCGGCAACACCGCATCGGCATTGAATGCGACCGGCGGGCTATGCGGCGGCGATGTTTGTGGACCGCTTCCGGGCCTGCTGCCCATTGCCTGCGGTGCAGCAACCGCAGCGGGAGCCGATTGCTGCTGCTCGATTTCGCGCTGGGCAAGCTTGTCGGGTTCGGCAGCCACCGCGACGGGTTCGACCTTGGCCCCGGTTTCGGCACTGGCCACCTCGGAGCTGGCGGTCTGGGACTTGGCTGCGGCGGCAGGTGCGGCAGCCACCGGGCTGGCGGCGGCGTCCGTAGCCGCTTCGATCATTGCCACTACGGAGCCTTCCGAAAGCGAGTCACCCAGCTTTACTTTCAGCTCCCTGACCACACCCGCGAATGGCGCAGGCACCTCCAGAGTGGCCTTGTCTGATTCCAGGGTGATCAGGCCCTGATCCTTGCTTACCGTATCGCCAACCGCGACCAGGATTTCAATGACTGGCACCTCACTGTAGTCACCGATATCGGGAACCAGTGCTTCCTTGAGTTCGGCCATACAGGACTCCAGTGCTCAGATCGGGTGGGGAACCCTATTGTGGACATCTGGATGCAATGCGCCAACCTTTCACTGCTAATCCATTGGTAGGCGGCCAGGCATGCGCGCCAGTTGTCGCAGCGCAGCGGACTTATTCTGCTGGTGTGCCTTGCTTATGGGTGATGCGAAGCAGATCAAGTGCCGCGCCGCCGGGCAGACGATACGCCAGCGCATTGTCCAGCCGGTCAAGCGCCTCCATTTTTCCGCATAGTTGCTGCGCCCGCTTTTCCAGCGCCTTGGCACGTGTTTGAACGCGGGCTTCGATTTGCTGGTCCAGCCCCTGCATCGCCTGCAGGCGCCGGGTGTCGCCGCTGAGTGCAGCGCGCACCGCGCCGCCGACAATGTCGCCGATGACCAGCGGAACCACTTCGGACACCGCCTCGCCAATGCCTTTGCCCAGATCACTGGAATCAAAGCGATTGGCGCTTACCGAACGGGACAGCCGTGTATCGATCTTGTTGCGGGCCTGATCAAGCTTGGCGCGCGTGTCGGCCGGATCGCTGCTGAAGCCGGCGGCCACTTCGGTCAGGGCAGTGAAGGCGATGTCGGCGGCATCGCGGCCAATCTCGCGCGCCAACGGCAGGGTCTCGCGGGTACCGCGATCGAACTGGGCGATGCGCTTGCGATCGTCACCGCTCAAGGTCACCCACCGTTCGTCCACAAACAGGCGCTCACCGCGAATCACGATCCATTTCGGCATGCCGCTTTCCCGCGTCAGGATGACACTCTGGTCGTTGACGCTGAGGTCGTAGTCACTTTCGATATTGCAGCTGATCTCGGTGGACTGCGCGGTGGTGGCCAGGGGCAGGACAGCCAGCAGAACAAGGGCGCGGTACATGCGTGTCTCCCGAAGGTGGATGTGCTGCAGCATGCCACCATGCGGGGCGGCGGCCACGTGCCTTTCGACAGGGGGCCGCAGGCGGTGGCGCTGCGCAACGAGTTAACGGCGCGCGCGCTAGCATCGGCTGTCCCCGAACGGAAAAGCCCGATGCGTATCCTCGTCCTGCTGCTTGCTTTGGCCATGCCGATAGTGGCGTGGTTTTCCCAGCAACAGGCTTTTGGGCCAACCAATGGGGCCATTTCGGACCGCTATCCGACCCTGGTGGTGGCGGCTGGCTACGCTTTTTCCATCTGGGGACTGATTTTTCTGCTGGATGTGCTGTTCGGCTTCTGGCAACTGTCCTCGAAGCGTCATGCAAACGGCGCGCTGGCCGCTATCCGCGTGCCGGCCGCGCTGGGCTTCGCCCTGACTGCATTGTGGATGCCGGTGTTTTCCAACGAGATGTTCTGGCTGGCCTTGCCGATCATCTGGATCAGCCTGGCGTGCCTGCTGCTATGTGCCGTCCGACTGTCTCGCGACCAGAACCCCGAGCCCGGACAGCTCTGGTTTGCATGGCTTCCGCTGTCGTTGCATGCAGGTTGGCTTTCGCTCGCCGCTATCCTCAATACCGCCCAGGTCATCGTGGCCTACGCGCTGTTGCCGACCGGCAACATGCTGGCCTGGAGTGCGGCCCTGCTGGTGGCGGCCGCGGTGATTTTGCTGGCCTTGAACCAGCGCATGCGTGGCAATCTGGCTTATGTCGGCGCGGTCTTGTGGGCGCTGGTGGCGGTGTACATGAAGCAATCGGCCAGTGTGCTGCCCGGTGCCAGCACCATGGCATGGCTGGCCATGGCCATCGCACTGACTCTGGTGGTACAGACGATCTGGTTACGGCTGCGCCGCCAAGCGGTGTTGTCGGAGGCAAATTCAAGAAACCGCCGGTAGAGGTCTGTATTTACGGAAGCCGACTGGCGCGGGTAGACCGAACCAGAGCCTATGTTATGGGCAGCGGCGCAATACGCAAGATAGGCACGAGCCTGCATAAGTGCGGACCCCAGCAGTGCAGTAGGTTGCGCATGACGGGGCGCGTTTGAGCAGCGACAAAGCGCTGATTACAGGCACGCGGACCCGCTTGTTCAAGCGCTTCGGCGGCGTTCTGATCGCGGTAGCGATTACAGCGGCTACGCTGCTACATGCTCAAACATGAATGCAACATTACGACACTGAACTTCCCCACGTGTTTCTGAACACGCTGAAGCCCCAATGAAAACCATCGTAGGAAAGTGCATGCGGAGCGGCCCGCATTCATGCGCGCGTGGATACCGTATGCACCGCCCTCTCCCCGGGCGCATTCACAAGAACATGAGGAGAACTACATGTCTTCACTTAATAAACTCAGCCTTGCGCTGATCTCGGCAATCGCCTTTGCACCTGCGGCTTTTGCGCAGGAGACCACCAGTACCGACACAGCATCGGGCAAGCGCATCGCCATTGTTGGCGGTGGTGCGATCCTGAAGCCCGACTCCAACCCGGCTGCCGGCTTGGACATTGACGGCGGTACTGCGCCGACCTTGAGCGCCAGCTGGTATGTCAACGACAATATCGCCATTGAGCTGTGGGGTGCTGCTGACAAGTTCAATCACCGCGTACGTGGCCCGCAAGGCAAGATCGGCACGGTCGAACAGCAGCCCATCGCGCTGAGCGGCCAGTACCATTTCCGCGATGCCGATGCGGTCATGCGTCCGTTCGTCGGCCTGGGCTATTACGAGTCCAACTTCAGCAATGAGGATATCTCCGGCGGCGGCCCACACGTGGGTCTTTCCACTGCCAAGGGTGCCATGGCCACTGCCGGCATGGATTTCAACATCAACAGCCGCTGGTTTGCGCGCACTGACGTGCGTTATATGCAGGGCAACACCGATGTGAACGTCGCCGGTCAAGGCACGGGCACCGAACTGACGCTGGATCCGTGGACGGTTGGCGTGGGTCTGGGCGCGCGCTTCTAAGCACGCCTGACCTGCAAAGACAGTAGGTAATCAGCGGCAGGCCCGGCGACGGGTCTGCCGTTTTTTCATTGCGGAAGCGACCGTGCAGGTACTTCGCAGCAGGCTGCCATGCATCCGCTCAGCGGGCGCTGGGTGGAGCCTGCCATGCTCACCGCCTGTTAGCGCAGCGCAGGCTAACTTGGCTGGCCAAACCGGCCCGCTCCCCCAAGGATCCCCATGCCCATCGTCCGCCTGCGCGTTACCGGCAACGAATATGCCGCCTCCGAGTTGATGCATGCAATCGAAGCGATAGAAGGTATCGAACGCGTTGAGGAGGTTGCCGACCTCATGCCACACATGGATGACGAAGACTCCAGCTCCGCCGGACTGCCAGACGACGCCTCGCCGGGGCTGCACAAGATAGAAATTGAAGCGCCCAATGACGAAGCCGTGCGCCGCATCCACGCTGTGGTTGAAGCGCTGGCCCAGCGCACGGAAAGCGCGATCGAGATCGTCGAGGAATTTTAGCCGCGCTGCCCCGGCTGTACGCTGCTGCGGCCAAGTTTATAGCCTGACGCGCGGCAGGCGCCTGCGCAGCCCCCAGGTGTAGCTCAGGTAGTAACCGATCAGCAGGCCGGCGACGGCAAACAGACTGGCATGGTCGAGTACTGGGATCATCGCGAGTGCGTCGCGGCCCTTCCAGTAGCGCCACACCTCGACAAATCCCATCACGATGCGTGCCGTTACCAGCACGGTGAGCGCCAGGATCAGCCAGGCATTGGGCGTGTAGAACAATCCCTGCGGCGTGGCTTCGAAGCGGCTGCTCCACAGCCCAAGTATTCCGGCAAGCAAGCCCGCGCCGATGCCGGCCAGCGCATAGCTCAGTGCGCCAGGCCACCAGACACTGGTCAAGGCCATGCTGGCGCTAAAAACGCAGGCCGATACCAGCAACAGCCACGCGTTCAAGTTGACCAGCCACGGCCAGGCCTTGCGCCGCGCCTTGCCCATGCGATAGCGCTGCCAGATCGACAGCGGCAGCAACAGCAGCCACAAGGCCAGCAACACCAGTATCAGCACTGGCACGATGAGCAAAGGCATCAGGGATGCTCGCTTTCCATGGGGACATGTTCTTCCCGGCGCAGCAGGTACAGCCCACTGACCACCACAATACCGGCACCGATCCAGGTCACGCCGTCGGGCAATACTTGCCACAGCGCCAGGTCCAGGCCAACGCCCCAGATCAGCGCGCTGTATTCAAACGGCGCAACCAGCGAGGCCTCGCCACGGCGGAAGGCCTCGGTCAACGCCACTTGCGCCAGCGTGCCGAACAGGCCTACGCCGGCAATGATCCACAGGTGCGGGGCCTGCAGCGGCTGCCAGTTCGGTGCCGCCAGCAGGCCGGCGCCCACCGACAGCAGCACGATGAACCAGAGCACCATGGCCTGGGTGCTGTCGCGCTGGGCCAGCATCCGCACGGTGATGGCACTGGCCGCATAGCAGATTGCCGCCAGCAGGATCGCCAGCCCGCCCAGCGTGGCCATGCCCTGCCCGGTCGGACGCAGGATCACCAGTACGCCGATCAACCCCACCACGATCGCCAGCCAGCGCCGGGGACCCGCGCGTTCGCCCAGCAACGGCCCCGCCATTGCCGTCACCAGCATTGGGGCCACGAACGTGATGGCGTAGGCGGTCGACAACGGCATGCTGCGCAGGCCGTAGACGAATCCGAACATCATGCCGATGCCCAGCAGCCCGCGCAGCAGATGCAGTGGCCAATGCACCTGCCACAAGGTCGCGGGCTTCGCCGTGCACAACACCCATAGCAGCACCAACGGCAGCGACGAAAGGCCACGCAGTGCTGCCACCTGCAACGCCGGATAATGTGGCGACAACAGCTTCAGGCCCGCATCCATCAGCGCGAACAGGGCCACCGCCAGCAGCATGAGGCCGATCGCGGGCAGGTGACTGGCAGGCAGGTGGTTGGGCGTGGAGCGCATGCGCCATTATCGCCCAGCCACAGGCGCATGCCGTCCACTTCGCGGTACCCCGGCGTGGACAGGCATGGCGGTCATCTGGGGTAACCTAAGCCCCACTTCCACGCTCAATACACGCCCATGCCATCTTTCGACGTCATATCCGAAGTCAACACCCACGAACTTACCAACGCCGTGGACCAGGCCAGTCGCGAACTGACCACCCGCTTCGACTTCAAAGGCGTGGAAGCCAATTTCACGCTGGACGACAACGTCATCAGCCAGTCGGCGCCCAGCGAATTCCAGCTCAAGCAGATGTCCGAAATCCTGCGTGCACGCCTGATTGCCCGCGGTATCGACGTGCGCTGCCTGGAAGAAGGCGAGGTGGAGACCAATGTGGCGGGCGCGCGTCAGAAGATCACCGTCAAACAGGGCATTGAGCAGAAGATCGCCAAGAAGATCGCGGCCACACTGAAGGAAGCCAGGCTCAAGGTCGAAAGCCAGATCAACGGCGACAAGCTGCGCATCAACGGCAAGAAGCGCGATGACCTGCAGGATGCAATGGCATTGCTGAAGAAATCGGATTTCGAGTTGCCGCTGCAGTTCGACAACTTCCGCGACTGAGTGCTTGCTTTGAACAACCTCGATCCCCGCGATCCCATTGCTGACACGCGCCTATGGCTGGAACGCGCCGTGATCGGCCTGAACCTGTGCCCCTTCGCCAAGGCGGTGCATGTGAAGCAGCAGGTGCGGTTCGTGCTGAGTGATGCCAGCACATCCGAGGCCTTGCTGGAGCAGCTGGCCGAGGAACTGCTGCTGCTGCGCGACACGCCCGCCGAGGAGATCGACACCACGCTGATAGTGCATCCCGATGTACTGCAGGACTTCCTGGACTACAACGATTTCCTGGACAACGCCGACGCCGCGGTCGAAGCGCTGGAACTGGAAGGCGTACTGCAGGTTGCCAGCTTCCACCCGGCCTACCAGTTCGCCGGTACGGCGCCGGGTGACATAGGCAATTACAGCAACCGCTCGCCCTACCCCACCCTGCACCTGTTGCGAGAAGACAGCGTGGCCCGCGCGGTCGAAGTGTTCCCCGAGGCCGACCAGATCGTTGACCGCAATGTGGAAACCCTGGAGAAGCTGGGCCTTGCGGGCTGGAACAAGCTGTTCGATAAAACCTAGCCGCACTTCGGCAACCCGCCAGAGTCGACGCACGTCTCGAATCTGGAAATTCCCGGGCATTGACTATTTTTTCGGATTTCGTCGCTACTGCGCCTATCCGTAGTTCTGCCCTGGCGCTGGCTGCAACCACGATTCCAGTATCGCTCTTGCACCTTCCAGGCTGCTCACTACTTCGGCCAGGGACCGACTGAGCTCGGTAGCAGGCAGCAGGTCCGGCACCTGGATGACGCGAATGCCCGCAGCCGACGCCGCACGCACGCCGAACTCAGAATCCTCCAGCGCAAGGCAATGATGCGGCGCTAGTCCCAAGCGCTCGGCCGCCAGCAGGTACAGGTCGGGCGCGGGTTTTGGGTGGAGTACATCGCTGCTGGTGACGACATGACGAAAGTAGTGGGCGATGTTGCTACGTGCCAGCTTGGTCCGCGCGCGCTCGCTGCGCGTGGAGGTGGCAACGGCCATCGGGACACCAAGGTCGAAAAGATCCTGCAGCAGCTCGCGGGCCCCGGGCTTCAGCGGCAGACCGCTATCCACCAGCAGGTCATAGCGGTGCTGGCTTTGCCGGGTCAAACATTCGGCCTGTTCGGCGCCCAGCAGGTTGGTCAGCAGCTGGGTACAGCCGGCCTCGTGCAAGCCCACCATGGACAGCCAAACGTCATCGGCTGG
>JBDSUI010000085.1:0-3779 GCA_039927795.1 Pseudoxanthomonas sp. | reverse complement strand
AACATGTCATCCAGCAGACGCTGGAAGGCAGGGTCGGCAAGCCGGGTGGATTCCACCGGAGTCGCCTTGGTGCGAAGCCGGGGATCGGGGAATTCAAGGATGGGGAGCAGTGACATGGCGATCATATGGATGGGGATGCCGTCGGAATTCGGCAAGGCCTCACGGATTCTAACTCGCGCGCTTGCTTAGTGCCCCGGTTTCTGGCCTATAGTACGGACAACCTGTGGGGAATCAGGTGGGGATGATCATGTTCAGAAAATTTCGTACGGTTTTTGTCGCCGCCACGCTTATTGTGGCCACCTATGCTGCGGCCGCTGAAATGTCCAGCGCCCACCCCGACACCTATGTGGTGAAACGGGGCGACACACTTTGGGACATCTCGGGGAAATTCCTGAGGAAGCCCTGGCTGTGGCCGGAAATCTGGCAGGCCAACCCGCAGATCAAGAATCCACACCTGATCTATCCCGGTGATGTGCTCAGCCTGGCTTACCTGGACCGCGTTGGCCTGCAGCCGGGACCGCGTCAGGAAGCGCCGATCGGCGCGATTCCATTGGCCGACATCGAGCCCTTCCTGAAGAACCTGCGGGTCACCGACAGTTTCCAGGACCTGCCAAGGGTCGTAGGGCTGGAAGAAGACCGTCTGCGCAGCTCAGGCGGCCAGCTGATCTATACCGCCGGACTTGACGGTGTGCAGCCGGGACAGCGTTTTGCCATCGTCCGTCCCACCTTGCGCTACACGCAGACACGCTTTGTCTCCAACGGCCGCTATGCGACCTACAAGGAAGACCTGGATTTCCGTGGCAAGCGCATGGGCTCGCAGACCATCGATCTGGAGCGCAACTGGAACAGCGCGGCCCTGGATACCGGGGCGCAGCTTGGATTGCTGGGCTACGAACTGGCCCAGGTCAGCGTTGGCACGCTGACGCGTGGCGTGATGCCCGGCTCCAACGTCAGCACCATTGCGCTTGAAGGCAACGGCCGTGAAGTCCGCGTCGGTGACCGGCTGATTCCTGTGGAAGTGCAGCCGTATGACTTGCAGTTCTTCCCGCACGTGCCCAAGGTGCCGCAACCGGAAGGCAGGCTGCAGATCGCGGCGGTGTCTAGTGGGTATACGGCCGGTGGCCCGCGTGATGTCGTCGCTATTTCCGGCGGCAGTCGCGAAGGCATCGACAACGGCACGGTGTTCTCCATCTGGCGCGAAGGCAGCCATATCGTCGACCGCCAGCACGACCCCGATGATTCCCGCCCCACCGAAACGCGCCCGAATACGCGCACCAAGTCGGACGCGGGCGATTTCGTCCTGCCCGATGAGTACGCCGGCCACGTGATGGTCTTCCGCACGTTCGAGAAGGTCAGCTACGGCCTGGTCATGGAAGGCACCAAGCCGTCGCGCGTGGGCTACCAGCTCAAGCACCCGGACGCTACCTACTGATCGGTGTAGGAAACTTCCTATGCAACAGCACGACGGCGCCCTAGGGCGCCGTCGTCGCATGTGGCCTAGTCTGGGCACATGCCCGACGACACCCCTGCACTTCTGAAACTGGTCCTGGCCGGTGGCGCGGCCGCCAGCCGGCGCGCCTTGCTTGACATGCACCAGACGCCCGCCCGCAGCCTGGCGGCAGGCGCGCCGGCCTGGCGTGCCGCCGGACTGGGCGAGGCCCAGATCCAGCGCCTGCGACAACCGCCGCCGGAGGAGATGCAGCGCAGCCTGGACTGGCTTGAGCGGCCCGGCCACCGCCTGCTGGGATGGCAGGACCCTGACTATCCACCGCTGCTGCGGCGGATCAGCAGTCCGCCGCTGGCGCTGTTCGTGGAAGGCGACCCGGCGCTGCTATGGCATGCCGGGGTCGCGGTGGTCGGCAGTCGTTCGCCCACCGCGGGCGGGCGTGACAACGCCTACGCCTTCGCCAAGGCCATTGCAGCCTCGGGCACGGCCGTGATCAGCGGCATGGCGGCCGGCATCGATGCGGCCGCTCATGAAGCCGCCCTTGCGACTCCCGATGGGGTGACCGTCGCCGTGCTGGGGACCGGACCGGATCTGGCCTATCCACCGCACCATGCCGGCCTGCGCAACCGCATCGCCGCCCACGGCGCGGTGGTCAGCGAACATCCGCCCGGCACGCTGGCCAGGCCGGCCCATTTCCCCAGCCGCAACCGCATCCTGGCGGGTCTGGCCCTGGGCACGCTGGTGGTCGAGGCGACCGAGCGCTCGGGCGCCCTGATTACGGCACGCCAGGCCGGCGACTGCGGGCGCGAGGTGTTTGCGGTGCCTGGTTCTATCCACAACCCGCTGGCGCGCGGCTGCCACCGCCTGATCCGGGAAGGCGCAGGCCTGGTCGAGACTGCCCAGGAAGTCCTCGACGCGCTGGTGCCTATGGCCAGCGAGCTGGCGGAATTCCTCCGCGGTCGCCTTGCCGGCAGTGCCGTCCGCCCCCATACAGGGTCCAACGACGCACTGGCGCCACTCAATCCCGACTACCAGCCCTTGTGGCTGGCGCTGGGTCACGACCCTACCGGTATGGATTTACTGGTCGAGCGCACCGGATTGACGGCCGCCGAACTGTCCTCCATGCTGCTGGTCATGGAACTGGATGGACGGGTCGCGGTCGAACACGGGCGCTACTCGCGCAAGAGCTAGTTTCTTCCTCCACAGCGTCAGGGACGCAGGCCGAGGGGCAATGAAAGAGAGCATCCTGGATGTACTGCTTTACCTGTTTGAACATTATTTCACCGAAGACGCGGACCCGGTCCGTGATCGCGACTCCCTCCAGAATGGCCTGATCCAGGCCGGCTTCAGCCCCACCGAAATCAGCAAGGCCTTCGACTGGCTCGATGCCCTGGCCGAACAGCGCCCGGCCGCCAGCGAACCGCGCATTGGTGGGTCAACCCGTGTCTACCACGGTCCGGAGCTGGAAAAGCTGGACGTGGAGGGCCGTGGTTTCCTGATGTTCCTGGAACAGCATGGCGTGCTGGACGCCGACCAGCGCGAGCTGGTGCTGGATCGTGCCATGGCCCTGGACCAGGACGAACTGGACCTGGACGACCTGAAATGGGTGGTGTTGATGGTGCTGTTCAACCAGCCGGGTTCCGAAGCGGCGTATGCGTGGATGGAAACCCAGATGTTTGATGACGAACCTGAACCAGTACACTAGTCCCTGAGCGCCTTCCCACGCGGGCAGGCAAGACCCGCAGGGAATGCATGAGCGAGTGGTATTACTCCGCCGGTAACGATCGGCGCCTGGGGCCGTTCTCCAGCGCTGACCTGGTGGCCGAGTTCCGCCAAGGCCGCATTGGCCTGGATACCCTGGTCTGGCGCGAAGGCCAGTCGCAGTGGCAAGCGCTGGCCGACTTCTCCAGCGAGCTCGGGCTGACCGGTGCAACCGGAACGATTCTGCCGCCACCGCTGCCGTCCCGCAGTGCGGCTGCGCCGCAAGCCGTTGCTGCAGCGCCCAGGACCGGACTGTCCGGCTGCATGATCGCGCTTATCGTGGTCGCGGCGCTGGCTGTGCCGTTGCTCGCGATCCTGGCGGCAATCGCCGTGCCTGCTTACCAGCAATATCTGGTGCGTACCAAGGTCGCCAGCGCCCTGCCGATCGCCTATTCGCACAAGCTGGCGCTGTCCTCGCACCTGGCGCGCGCACAGGCCTGCCCGGACAATGAAGACGCGGAATTCCGGGCGCCTGAAACGTATGCGCAGGGCAGCGTCGCGGCCATCACCTTTGGCAAGTTCGAGAGTGACCTGTGCGGCATGGAAGTGATTCTGGCCGTGCCCGGGAACG